>NZ_JBHZEJ010000163.1:0-1012 GCF_042756365.1 Streptomyces sp. NPDC059092 | reverse complement strand
GCGGCTCCAACCGCTCCCACTGAGCATCTGTCAGATCACCCCTATGTCTCACAGTCCTATCAACGACTCAACTGATCGCCAGGACACTGCCTAGTACTACAGCGGCAGTTGAGCTGGGTGCGCGCCGAAGCTCGTGGATTCGATCAGCCGGTGCCGGACCCGTGCATGGCCTGTTCCCAGCGGTCCAGCCCTGCGCGGAGGAGTTCGCGCACGGCCGCAGTCTCCTCGTCCGTCCAGGCTCCCACGCCAGCGGTCGGTTCAAGAGCTTCGCCGCCGAAGATCTTTTCGTGGGCGCTGTCGTGGATCGATCCTTGGGAGGGAAGGGGCGGGCCGGCCTTCAGGCTGTGGGAGAGGTCTTCGAAGAAGTTCCAGGCGTCCAGCAGCAGTTCTGCCGGGACCGGGCCAAGGTCGGGGTGTTCGACCCACCGCCGTACGACGCCCAGATCGAGAGTGCCTTCCCCCTCCCAGGCGAGCTCCCAGCCGTTGCGATCACAGTGTTCCTGCAGCGTCTTGAGGTCATGGAACGCGAGCAGTCTTCCGAGGTCGTCAACGGCGAGCTCATCAGGGGCATCGCCCTCTCCCGGCCGCCAGATCAGCGTCAGGTCCCCTCTCCTGGTCGCGATTCGGTACGGATAGTAGTCAGCCATGCGGGGTCTCCTGTGGTGTCGCGGCGAGACTCGCCACGCGGGTCATCCTGCCTGCAATGATCGTCGTGTGGTGACTTCGGATCAGGTGGAGTTGTGGGGTGCGGAGCTGGCGGGCCTGGGGCCGCGGGTCGCTGGGTGTTTTGAGCGATCGGAGCCACGGGCGACAGCAGTCGCCTATGTGAGGGGGCTGCTGGCGGACGTGCCGCGCAAGAACGGGTGGCAGTTGGCTGAGCAGGCCGGGGGCCTTGACCCCAGATCTTGGACACTTGAGACGTAGATCTTGAGGATCTGAGAACGGACATCTTGTGGTCATGAAGCACTACCCGCCGGAGTTCAAGGCGGACGCGGTTGCGTTGTACGAGTCG
>NZ_JBHZEJ010000162.1:0-1013 GCF_042756365.1 Streptomyces sp. NPDC059092 | reverse complement strand
ACGCAATGGTGACGCGGTTTTCATAGCTCCTAATGATGTTGTAAAAGTGACCACTATGAATCACGTCATTGAAGTTCAGCATATGGAGAAGATGAACCGGAAAAATAATATCAAAAAATTGGACAAGGATAGGTTTGTAGACCTCTCTACTGGGGAGATCCGGGAGTTCGAGCATTCGGAAAATCGGCAGGAAAATTATAATTCTTTGAGACAAACCTTTAAGAAGCTGCGTTATTTGATAAATAACAATTTTATAGGACGGCCAAATGAATTACATATAACTTTGACATACAAGAAAAATATGACGGACACGAAAAAACTTTATAGTGATTTTCAAAATTTTATCGACAGGTTGCGTTATAAATACAAGAAAGAAAGTTCGATAGATTATTTATCGGTGGTAGAGCCACAAGGACGTGGAGCCTGGCATTGTCATGTTTTAATGCGCTTTAATGATTTGGATAAGATTTATATTAAAAATGCTGAATTAAGGAGTCTATGGGGTTTAGGATTTGTAACAATCAAGTCATTAAAGGATATAGACAACATAGGAGCCTATTTGAGCGCTTATTTGACTGATATAGACCTAGAAGATGTCCAAGACAGGGAAACAGCCTTAAAAGTGGCTTCAGAGGGCTGTGAGGTGCAAACAAAGATCGTAGAAGGTCGGGAAAAGAAATTTTTAAAAGGCGGACGGCTGCACATGTATCCTTCCGGAATGAATATGTATCGAAAATCAAAAGGGATTGTTAAGCCGGAACGGGAAGAAATGAAGTTCGGAGACATAAAAAAAGTAGTGGGTTCGGCAAAACCACACTACGAGAAAAGTTATCATGTCGAAAATGACAATTTTGAAAACACAATTTCGTTTCTCCAGTATAACACAAAACGTGATTTTTGAAGCAAAACGGTTCCTCTTTATGGAGCCGTTTTTTTTATTTCCCGAAGGGTTATTTGTCAGATTGACAAACCGATTTCGAGCCGGCGAGAACCCATTGTCACACCACGATTTA
>NZ_JBHZEJ010000161.1:0-1135 GCF_042756365.1 Streptomyces sp. NPDC059092 | reverse complement strand
CTAGTGTTGCGTGTTTGAAGTGGCTTTACGTTTGCGGTTTCGGGACAATGGAGCTGTGTATCTGGCCGCTGCGTTGCAGCTCCGTGAGGGTGACCGGTCGCGCCTGGAGGCGTTGACGCGGATGTCGACGGCCCCGGCAGGGTTGGTGCAGCGGGCGCGGATCCTGCTGCTGGCGGCGGAGGGCGTGTCCAACACGGACATTGCCGCCCGGTTGGGGACTTCGCGTCCCACCGTGCTGAAGTGGCGTGACCGGTACGGGACTTCGGGAATCGATGCGCTCGGGGACCAGCCGCGTCCAGGCCGGCCGGGAACGGTGGACGAGGTGGCGGTGCTGGTGGCGACGCTGGCCGGGAACGGCCGGCCGCCGGCCCGTCTGGGGGTGACGCACTGGTCGGCGCGACTGCTGGGCGCGGAGCTGGGGCTGTCGTTCTCCGCGGTGGCCAAGATCTGGCGCAAGTGGGGCCTGCAGCCGCACCGGGTGGAGACGTTCAAATTCTCCACCGATCCCGAGCTGGAGCCGAAGATCCGTGACGTTGTCGGGCTGTATTTGGCTCCGCCGGAGAAGGCGGTCGTGGTCTGCGTGGACGAGAAGACCCAGATACAGGCGCTGGACCGGACCGCCCCGATGCTGCCGCTTCGGCCGGGTCTGCCCGAGCGGCAGACGCACGACTACAAGCGCAACGGCACGACCTCGCTGTTCGCCGCCCTGGAGGTCGCCACCGGGAAGATCAGCGCCGATGCCTGCTTCGAGCGGCACAGCAACAAGGAGTTCCTGGCCTTCCTCAAGCAGGTTGCCAAGGCCCACCCCCGGGTGAAACTGCACGTGGTCGTCGACAACTACGCCACCCACAAGCATCCCAACGTCAAGGCGTGGCTGGCGAAGAACCCCCGGATCACCCTGCACTTCACCCCCACCTCCTGCTCCTGGCTGAACATGGTCGAGATCTTCTTCGGGATCATCACCCGGCAGGCCATACGACGCGGCACCTTCGAGTCCGTCCCCGACCTCAAGGCCGCCATCCGCGCCTTCATTGACGGCTACAACAGCCGCTGCCAGCCCTTCACCTGGACCAAGACCGCCGACCAGATCCTCGACAAGATCAAGCGTAAATAGACTTCAAACACGCGACACTAG
>NZ_JBHZEJ010000160.1:0-1153 GCF_042756365.1 Streptomyces sp. NPDC059092 | reverse complement strand
TAATGGAGCAGTATCCATATCTGAATTCATAGGATATGAGAAGGCAGACCCGGGGAACTGAAACATCTAAGTACCCGGAGGAAGAGAAAGCAAATGCGATTCCCTGAGTAGCGGCGAGCGAAACGGGACCAGCCCAAACCAAGAGGCTTGCCTCTTGGGGTTGTAGGACACTCTGTACGGAGTTACAAAGGAACGAGGTAGATGAAGAGGTCTGGAAAGGCCCGCCATAGGAGGTAACAGCCCTGTAGTCAAAACTTCGTTCTCTCCTGAGTGGATCCTGAGTACGGCGGAACACGTGAAATTCCGTCGGAATCCGGGAGGACCATCTCCCAAGGCTAAATACTCCCTAGTGACCGATAGTGAACCAGTACCGTGAGGGAAAGGTGAAAAGCACCCCGGAAGGGGAGTGAAAGAGATCCTGAAACCGTGTGCCTACAAGTAGTCAGAGCCCGTTAACGGGTGATGGCGTGCCTTTTGTAGAATGAACCGGCGAGTTACGATTTCATGCGAGGTTAAGTTGATAAGACGGAGCCGCAGCGAAAGCGAGTCTGAATAGGGCGAATTGAGTACGTGGTCGTAGACCCGAAACCAGGTGATCTACCCATGTCCAGGGTGAAGTTCAGGTAACACTGAATGGAGGCCCGAACCCACGCACGTTGAAAAGTGCGGGGATGAGGTGTGGGTAGGGGTGAAATGCCAATCGAACCTGGAGATAGCTGGTTCTCTCCGAAATAGCTTTAGGGCTAGCCTCAAGGTAAGAGTCTTGGAGGTAGAGCACTGATTGGACTAGGGGCCCCTACCGGGTTACCGAATTCAGTCAAACTCCGAATGCCGATGACTTATCCTTGGGAGTCAGACTGCGAGTGATAAGATCCGTAGTCGAAAGGGAAACAGCCCAGACCGCCAGCTAAGGTCCCAAAGTATACGTTAAGTGGAAAAGGATGTGGAGTTGCTTAGACAACCAGGATGTTGGCTTAGAAGCAGCCACCATTTAAAGAGTGCGTAATAGCTCACTGGTCGAGTGACTCTGCGCCGAAAATGTACCGGGGCTAAACGTATCACCGAAGCTGCGGACTGTTCTTACGAACAGTGGTAGGAGAGCGTTCTAAGGGCTGTGAAGCGAGACCGGAAGGACTCGTGGAGCGCTTAGAAG
>NZ_JBHZEJ010000159.1:0-1292 GCF_042756365.1 Streptomyces sp. NPDC059092 | reverse complement strand
CGCACAAACGGTATCATTCAACCTACCGAAAGTACGCCTGCTATCACAAATTTTAGTTGAATTTGACGCGACTGTCTCTCTCAAATCGCAGAACGCGGCAATTCCAACTAAACCATTTTCACCATACCAGATTATCAGAAATATTGCACTGGAATTAAACAGTGGATTCCGTCCTTTTGTTGTGTCAGGCGAAGCCCTTCACCTATACAGCTTAAACCGATTGAATCCAGACGTTCTATTACCTGCATCAAGTCCGCGGGCGTTATCTTACATTGAAACAGCCGCGAGCACGTCAGGTAAAGACGCGCGTATTAAATTCCAAGTCGCGCTGCCATTAACTTTAAACCAACGTGACCAGGTCGGTCTTATCTTGCTACAAAACGAGGAGACAACCGTTTCCCTTCAGATTGATACAGCACGCGCGCAAGACGCGTATCAGTTGGCTACTGGAGACACCGTTACACTGAAGCAATTGAAAATCACGCCGACAATTGAAACGTTCTCCGTCCCTTCTGTACCACAAGCTATGCCGGATATTTCTGTCCTGAAGCTTGTAAACGAAAAAGGCGAACAGTTCACCGGGAACGGTCAAAATATCGTGAAGCTTCAGACAGGGACGATCTACCGTAAACTCATGTTTTACTTTACGGATGAGTCAGGCAACCCGCTGAAGGACAGCGACTTTGCGGGCAACTTGGAATTGGTATTTAACCAAGCCGACATCCCTTACAGCATTAAGCCGTCAGCACTTGCAGCCCGAAATCATTCGGACTTGGGTTATGTCTTACCGGATGGGGTTTATGTGTTTGACTTCTCTAACCAAGGCTTGCCAAACCTCGGCGGCTCTCGTGACTATATTGACACCGAACGTCTTACAGAGTTTTGGATTCGCTTCAATACTCAAAAAGGCGGGCGCGTGAAAATCGTTGCTGAAAAGCTTTCACGCTTGCATTAATACACGCGGGAGGGCTTTTCCCTCCTTTTCTTATTTGACTACTACGAAGGAGGATTTATATGAACGCACCATCACAAATGGGTCTAGGTGAAATGTTCTACCATGCCGCAGACTTATATCCAAACATGGGGTTTATGAGTACCCGAACGTCTACAGTTCCCGAAGCTGAAGATCAAATGTCTCTTGTCGATGATGAGGACACAGCAAAAGAGCATGACGTAAAGCAAGACCCTATTACATCAAAACAAATCTTGCTGGGGTTCGGCATTGTGTTCCTTGTCGTATTCCTATTCTCGGCAAGGGTGTAGGGGGTGTGACTTGTGGAGCAAATCTATTC
>NZ_JBHZEJ010000158.1:0-1301 GCF_042756365.1 Streptomyces sp. NPDC059092 | reverse complement strand
TGAGCTGTACTGAGTTTCGTAGAGTCCGGTGATCTTGGCTCAGGCGGACTGCGGGACTTGTTCCAGGCTCTGCCAGAAGTCCCGTTCGTACTCGGTGGGCGGTACGTAATCGAGAGCGGAGTGGAGACGCTCTTCGTTGTACCACGTGACCCATTGGAAGATCGCTCGCTCGACCTGGTCGACGTCCCGCCAGGGGCCCTGCATTTCGATCAGCTCAGCTTTGAAGGTGCCGTTCAGTGCCTCGGCCATGGCGTTGTCGTACGAGTCCGCGACGGAGCCGACCGACGCGGAGGCGCCGATGTCCGACAGCCGGTCGGTGTAGCGAATTGATACGTATTGCGACCCCCTGTCGGAGTGGTGGACCAGGCCGGAGTCCTTCTTGATCCGCCGACGCCACAGCGCCATCTCCAGTGCTTCCAGGGGGAGTTCGGTCCGCATATGGTTCGCAATCTGCCAGCCGACGATCACGCGGGAGAACACGTCCAGGACGAAGGCGACGTAAGCCCAGCCGGACCAGGTTCTGACATAGGTCATGTCGGCGACCCAAAGCCGGTCGGGACCGTCGGCGGTGAAGTCCCGGTCGACCAGGTCCGGCGGCCTCGGCGCCGACGGCTCGCTGACGGTGGTTCGCCGGCGCTGGCCGCGGATGACGCCCTCGATGCCGAGCTCGGCCATCAGCCGCTCGATGGTGCAGCGGGCCACCTCGATGCCACTGCGCCGCAGCGCGCGGGTGATCCTGCGGGCTCCGTAAGTCCCGCCGGACTCGGCGTGGGTCTGCTCGATCATGGGCATGAGCTGTTCGTCCCGCAGCCGGCGGGTGGACTTCGGGCGCTTCTTGCGGGCGAAGTACGTCGACGGCGACAGGTCCAGCTCCCGGCAGACGGGATCGACCCCGAGGCCCTTCTCACGCAGGTGGTCGATCACCTGCTCGGCCTCGTCCGGGGACGGTCGATCTCCTGGGCAAAAAACACCGAAGCGGCCTTCAGGATCTCATTGGCCCGCCTCAACTCGGCGTTCTCCTTGCGGAGTTGCTTGAGTTCGTCGAGTTCGGCCGTACTCAGCCGGTCGTCGCGTTCACCGGCATCCGCCTCGGCCTGGCGGACCCAGCCACGCAAGGCTTCCTTGTGGATGCCGAGGTCCTTCGCAACGTGCGCGATGGGGCGGCCGGTGGTGCGGACCTCGCGGACCGCCCGCTCACGCAGTTCATCGGGGTATTTCCGTGGTGCTGGCACTGATGTGGTTCTCCTTCGCCAGGATCGTAACCCTGGCATCAGGGACTCCACGAATCTCAGTACAGCTCA
>NZ_JBHZEJ010000157.1:0-1346 GCF_042756365.1 Streptomyces sp. NPDC059092 | reverse complement strand
ACGTGGGCAGATACAGGCGGCGGTCGATCAAGGTGCGGCCGCGTTCTCCGGCATACGCGAGGAAAACACCGACCTGACAATTTTCTGTCCGCCCCGGGGCCCGTATTTCAATAAGTGCTCGGTAGAGGGGTGTTGGTGGGAGTCTGAGATATGACTCCGTGTCTGTCAGGCCGCGCTGCCACCCGTGCTCTGCAAACTAAGTTCGATCAGATCCTGCCGCACTTCGATGAGCGTCGCCGCCGGTTGTACCTGGCCAGTGAGGCGACGGCCCTCGGCCGCGGCGGGATCCTCCAGGTGGCAGCCGCCTCCGGCACCAGCACTTCCACCATCGCGCGAGGTATTGCCGAGCTGGCCGGTTGCTCCTCGCCGACCCGACGGGTCCGGGCTCCAGGCGCCGGCCGCAAGCGGCTGACAGACACCGACTCGGGTCTGCTGCCCGCGCTGGAGTCGCTGATCGAGCCGCACACTCGAGGCGCCCCCGTCTCTCCGCTGCGGTGGACCACGTTGTCGTTACGGGCTCTGGCCTCGACCCTCACCACACAGGGCCACCCGATCAGCGCTTCGACCGTCGGACATCTGCTGCACACCCTGGGCTACAGCCTGCAGGGAACCGCGAAAACAACAGAGGGCATCAGCCATCCGGACCGTGATGCCCAGTTCACCCACCTCAATGCCACCGCCACCGCGTTCCTCAACGACGCCCAGCCAGTGATCAGCGTCGACACCAAGGCCAAGGAATGGCTCGGCAACCGGGACCGGCCCGGTCGCACCTGGCGGCCGGGCAAGAACGCGATCAAGGTGGACTGCCACACGTTCACCACCAACGAGCAGCCCATGGCGATCCCCTACGGGATCTACGACATCGCCAACAACACCGGGTGGGTCAACGTCGGCACCGACCACGACACCGCCCAGTTCGCGGTGGAGTCCATCCGCCGCTGGTGGCAGCACTGCGGCCGGGCGGACCACCCGAATGCCGGCAGGCTCCTGATCACCGCCGACTCCGGCGGCTCCAACGACCCCCGCCGCTGGACCTGGAAGAGCAACCTGGCCGCCTTCGCACGAGAGAGCGGCCTGGAGATCACGGTCTGTCACCTACCGCCGGGTACTTCGAAGGTCGGGTAGCCGGAGGGATTCACACTCTCCGGCTCCCACAGATCCGTACGTGACGATCTCTCGTCATACGGCTCTTGTCGTCCTGATCACCAGGCCAAGGAGGGGGAACTGACCCATCTCCACTGCGCGAACATGGGGCCTTGACCCGAAACCTTGGACACGGGTTGTGCGGCTGGTGCCAGCGTAGTTGATGTTGTTCTGGACGCCGTCTCGTAGGCGATCGGGCTGCG
>NZ_JBHZEJ010000156.1:0-1508 GCF_042756365.1 Streptomyces sp. NPDC059092 | reverse complement strand
CCCGTCTTCGGCTCGCTGCCCGTGGTCCCCGTACTGCTCTCCGCCCGCACCCCCACCGCCCTACGCGACCAAGCACAACGCCTCGCCGACCACCTGCACACCCACCCCCACACACCCCTCACCGACATCGCCCACACCACCACCACCCGCTCCACCTTCGAACACCGCGCCGTCCTCATCACCACCGACCGCGACGACCTCATCACCGGACTCCAAGCCCTCGCCCACAACCGCCCACGCCCAGGCCTCATCACCGGCACCGCCACCAACCACCCCCACGGCGTCACCTGGATCTTCCCCGGCCAAGGATCACAATGGCCCGGCATGGCACTCAACCTCCTCAACACCTCCCCCCTCTTCGCCCAAGCCATCAACGAATGCGAACAAGCACTCTCCCCCCTCGTCGACTGGTCACTCCACGAAGTCCTCCAAGGCCACCCCAACGCCCCCGGACTCGACCGCGTCGACGTCGTCCAACCCGTCCTCTTCGCCATCATGGTCTCCCTCGCCCGCCTCTGGCGCGCCCTCGGCATCCACCCCACCGCAGTCGTCGGCCACTCCCAAGGAGAAATCGCCGCCGCCTGCGCCATCAACGCCATCACCCTCCAGGACGCCACCACACTCATCGTCAAACGCTCCCTCGCCATCGCCGCCCACCTCGCCGGCAAAGGCGCCATGGCCTCCCTCGCCCTCCCCGCCGAAAAAGCCCGAACCCTCCTCACCCACAACGTCGAAATCGCCGCCATCAACGGCCCCAACTCCGTCGTCATCTCCGGCGAACCCCACGCCGTCCACCACATCGTCACCACCTGCCAGACCAACGGCACCCAAGCCCGCACCCTCCCCGTCGACTACGCCTCCCACACCACCCAAGTCGACACCATCACCCACCACATACAACAAGCCGCCGCACACATCCACCCCACCACCCAACCCGAAACCTTCTACTCCACCATCACCGGCCAACCCACCGACACCGCCACCCTCACCACCGACTACTGGATCAACAACCTCCGCCAACCCGTCCTCCTCCACCCCACCATCCAAAACCTCACCCAACAAGGCCACCACACCTACCTCGAAATCAGCCCCCACCCCGTCCTCACCACCCACATCCAGGACACCACCCCCCACGCCCTCACCCACGGCACCCTCCGCCGCAACCACAACGACATCACCCCCCTCCTCACCGCCATGGCCACCCTCCACGTCCACGGCACCCCCATCAACTGGACCACCCTCCACACCCACACCAACCCCCACACCACCAACCTCCCCACCTACCCCTTCCAACACAAGCACTACTGGCTGGAGACCACCGGGGCCGGTGACGCGGCGGCATTGGGCCAGGACACCGCCGACCACCCACTGCTCCGCGCCGTCATCGACACCCCCGACGGCAGCCTCCTCCTGACCGGACGCCTCTCCCAACGCACCCACCCCTGGCTGACCGACCACCGCGTCCGCGACACCGTGCTCCTGCCCGGCACCGCCATGCTGGAAATGGC
>NZ_JBHZEJ010000155.1:0-1673 GCF_042756365.1 Streptomyces sp. NPDC059092 | reverse complement strand
CAGGCTCTGTCGCGAGTTCCGTGAAATCCAAGATGTCGATCACGATGACTCGTGATCATGCCGGGTGACTGTTGCTGAGCTGATCGCTGTGATGTTCCCGCACTTCGTCCGGCTTCACGTCGACCTCGTCCGGGTGACCGGCCGGACGGTACGCCTTCAGGCGCGGGGACGGGAGCCGTCGGCCGAATGTCCGGGCTGCGGGGGCTCGTCGGCCCGAGTCCACAGCCGCTACGAGCGGAAGATCTCCGACACCGCGATCGCTGACCAGCAGACCGTTCTTCATCTGCGCGTTCGCCGGTTCTTCTGCGCCTCGCCCGAGTGCGGCAAGACGACCTTCGCCGAGCAGATCCCTGATCTCACCTTCCGCTATGGCCGTTGCACGCTGCTGTTACGCGGAATCCGCGAGGCCATAGCCCTGGCGCTGGGCGGCAGGCCGGGAGCCAGACTGGCAGAGATCCAGGCCATCGGCCTGGGCAAGGACGCACTCCTGCGCCTGATCAGGGCTCTGCCCGACCCGGAGCCCGGCAGAGTACGCGTCCTGGGCGTCGACGACTTCGCGCTCCGCAAGGGGCACAACTACGGGACCGTTCTGATCGACATGGAAACCCATCGCCCAGTCGATGTTCTGCCCGAACGCTCCGCCGAGGCACTGGCGGCCTGGCTCAACACCCACCCCGGAACGCAAGTGATCTGCCGCGACCGCGCCGGCTGTTACGCCCAGGGCGCCACCAGCGGTGCCCCGGCCGCCACTCAAGTGGCCGATCGCTGGCATTTGTGGAACAACCTCGGCGTCACAACAGAACGCCTGGTCGCACGGCTGCGGCCCCAGTGGATTCCGCAGCCGCCGGAGAAGAAGGAGCCGGTGGTGCCGGTCAAACAGGAGAGCCCGAGCGTCCAGCGCAAACGCGAGCGACACGCCCTGGTCCACGCCCTGATGGCCAAGGGTGTCGGGATCGGAGGAATCGTCGCCGAGCTGCGACTGGACCCCAAGACAGTCCGAAAGTTCATGAACGCGCCCAGCCCGGAGGCGCTGATCAGCGACAAGCCCAACGGTCGCCGGAGCAGTCTGGACGGTCACGCCGCCTACCTTGCGGCCCGTTGGGCCGAGGGCTGCACCAGCACGGGCCTGCTGCATCAGGAACTCCACGACCGTGGGGCCCGGGTGAGCGAACGCACCGTCCGTCGTTTCCTGCTCCACCTGCGCGAGAACACCACACCCACCGTGCGCCCCGTCGTCCCGAAGAACCGCGAGGTCACCACGGCCGTCCTCACACATCCCCACAACCTCCCGGAGGCAGACCGGCTCGTCCTCAAGGAACTTCGCGACCGCTGCGAGGACCTCGACGCCGCGTGTCGCCTCGTCGCCACGTTTGCCGAAATGCTCGTGAACCGCAGCGGTGAGGAGAATCTCGAAGGATGGGTCCTCGACGCCGAGAACAGCCCACTGCCCGAGCTGCGAGGATTCGCCGCCGGACTGCGCCGCGACTGGAACGCGGTCCGGGCCGGCCTCACCCTGCACTGGAACTCCGGCATGGTCGAAGGGCACGTCAACCGCATCAAAATGATCAAGCGCCAGATGTTCGGCCGCGCCAAACCCGACCTCCTGCGCAAGCGAATCCTGCTCGCTCATTGAAGATCGACATCTTGGATTTCACGGAACTCGCGACAGAGCC
>NZ_JBHZEJ010000154.1:0-1709 GCF_042756365.1 Streptomyces sp. NPDC059092 | reverse complement strand
CGGCCGCACCCCCACCACCACCGCACCCCGCACACCCACACCCGCCACCCCATCCAACCGAACAGCCAACCCCGCCACCGTCGGCGTCTCGAAGAGCGCGCGGAGACTGAGTTCGACGCCGAGGACGGCGCGGATGCGGCTGGCCAGGCGCACCGCCTGCAGCGAATGCCCGCCGAGCGCGAAGAAGTCGTCGTCCACACCGACCCGCTCCACGCCCAGAACCTGGGCGAACACCGAGCAGAGCAACTCCTCGCGCACGGTGATGCCGCGGCGGGTGACCGTACTGCCGGTGACGCTCTCCCGCTCCCCGTCCGGTTCGGGTCCGGTCCGCGGCGCCGTCGTCCCTATCCCTGTCCCTGTCCCCGTCGCCGCCCCCGTCCCCGTGTCGGTGTCGGTGTCGGTGTCGAGCAGCTCAAGCCGGCCCTGGGAGTCCCAGCGGGCGCGGGCGCCGGTGGGGCGCATGAGGGCGCCGTCCTCGGTGAACGGGCAGGGCACGGAGTCGGGCCGGGGCTCACCACCGGTGACGTACAACCGCCCGGGGACGCCGGGCGGGACGGGCGCCAGACCGGCGTCGAGTACGTAGACGCGGCCGTCGGGACCCGCGATCCCGGGCCGGCGGCTGGACCACTCCCCCACCAGCCGCTGCCGCTCGGCCGGTTCGAGGACATCGACGGTGTGCACGGCGGTCCCGGGGTCGGCGGTGACGGCGTCGAGGACGCGCAACAGCCGGACGGTCAGGGCCTCGACGGTGGTGTGGTCGAAGAGGTCGGCGGCGTAGACGACCACGCCGTCCATGCCGGTGGGCCTGCCCTCGGCGTCGAAACGCTCCGCGATCTGGAGGTCGAGGTCGAACTTGGCGTCGCGGGTCGCGTAGGGCAGCACCTCGACGTCCGCGCCATCGAGTTCGGGGGCGAGAAGGGGTGTGGACCGCACCTCCAGGACGGTCTGGAAGAGCGGGTGACGGCCCGTCGACCGGGCGGGTGCGAGTTCCTCCACGAGGCGGTCGAAGGGGACCTCCTGGTGGTCGAGGGCGTCCAGCGCGGAGGTGCGCACCCGGGCGAGGACTTCGGTGAACGTCGGGTCGCCGGACAGGTCGGTGCGCAGCACCAGGGTGTTGACGAAGAACCCGACCAGCTCCTCCAGCGATTCGTCGGTGCGGCCCGCGACCGGACTACCCAAAGGAATGTCCTCACCCGCGCCCAGCCGGGACAGCAGCACCGCCACCGCCGCCTGCCACACCATGAACATCGTCACGCCCTCGGCCCGCGCCAGCTCCGCCAGCCGCCCGTGCAACTCCCCGGGCACCCGCACGGGCACGACGCCGCCGCGGTGGCTCTCGACGGCCGGGCGCGCCCGGTCGGTGGGCACGGCGAGTTCCTCGGGAGCGTCGGCCAGCGCCGTCCGCCAGTGGGCGAGTTGGTCCGCGAGCAGACTGTCGGGGTCGTCGGCGTCGCCGAGCAGTTCTCGCTGCCAGAGGGTGTAGTCGGCGTACTGGACCGGAAGCGGCGCGAAGTCCGGCGCCCCACCCTCCCGACGGGCCGCATAAGCCGTCGAGACATCCCGCCACAACGGCGCCATCGACCACCCGTCACCCGCGATGTGATGCACCACCACCACCAGAACAGAACTCTCCTCACCCACCCTCAACAACGACGCACGCAACGGCAGCTCACCGGCCAGATCGAAAACATGACCACACGCCTCCTCGA
>NZ_JBHZEJ010000153.1:0-2229 GCF_042756365.1 Streptomyces sp. NPDC059092 | reverse complement strand
CGGCCGTACGAACCGGCGTACACCCGGTGCGTACGGCCGAGCCGCGTCCGCCCCCGAACGCATGGCACTCGTGGAAGTCATCGGAGTCACCCGCACGGTCCAGTGGCCCCGGGCGGGGCCGCCTCGCCGGGCCCGTGGCCGTCCCTCAGCGGCCGAGCGCGCCGAGCGGGTCGTCGAGCACCGGCTGCCACGCCAACTCGGCTGCCCCCACGAGGCTGTTGTGGTCGAGCGTGCAGGGCAGAATGGGCACACCGCCGCTGCGGCCCCACAGGCTGCGGTCGGCGACGACGGCGCGCAGCCGGTCCGGGTCGGAGTCGAGCAGTTCCCGGTGGAGCCCGCCGAGGATGATCCGGTCGGGGTTGAGGATGTTGACCAGGCCCGCGAGCCCCAGGCCCAGCCGGTCGATCAGCTCCGCGGCGGCGCCCCGTACGGCCGGGTCGGCGTACTCCGTACGGAGCAGATCGCGCGACTGCTGGAGCAGCGAACTCTCGGGGCCCGGGGTGCGGCCCGCCGCGGTGAGGAAGGCGAGCGGGTCGGCCTCGACGTCCAGGCAGCCCTTGCTGCCGCAGTGGCAGGAGCGCCCCTCGGGGTTGACCGTGAGATGGCCGACCTCCAGGGCGAGGCCCGAACTGCCGGTGTGCAGGCGCCCGTCGAGGACGAGCGCGCCACCGACCCCCCGGTGGCCGGTGGCGACACAGAGGAGGTGCTGGGCGCCGCGCCCCGCGCCGTGCCGGTGCTCGGCGAGCGCGGCCAGATTGACGTCGTTGCCGGTGAAGGCCGGGCCCTCGATGCCCGCGGCACGGACCCGCTCGGCGAAGATCTCCCGCACCCGGGAGCCGACAGGCCAGGCGATGTGCAGCGGGTTGAGCGCGGTGCCCTCCGGTTCGGCGACCGCGGAGGGCACGGCGAGGCCCGCGCCCACACACCGTCGTCCGGCGGCGCGCAGCAGCCCGGCGCCCGTCTCGACGACTTCGCCGAGGACCTGCGCCGGGTCGGCGGAGGCCGTACCGCGACCGGGGGCGGTCGCGACGATCCGGCCGCCGAGCCCGACCAGCGCGGCCCGGAAGCCGTCGGCGTGGACCTGGGCGGCGAGTACGACGGGGCCCGCCTCGTCGACGGAGAGCCGGTGCGAAGGACGGCCCTGGGAGCCGGCGGCGGCGCCCGGCCTGGAGTCCACCCGGATCAGACCGAGGGCCTCCAGTTCGGCGGCGACGGCGCCCGCCGTGGCGCGGGTGACGCCCAGCTCCGCCGTCAGGACGGCGCGGGTGGGCGCGCGGCCCGTGTGAACCAGTTCCAGCGCCGGGCCGAGCGCGCCGCGGCCTCTCTCCAGCCGTGTCCTGGCCGTGGTCCCCTTGCCGTTCATGGGGGCGAGTCTCCCATGATCCGAAGGGGCGGCGAACTCCGCGGGACGCCCCACGTCGCCTTGTACGGACGGCCCCGGGCCCCTATCCTCACTTTGTGCCGCTTCTAAACAAAATGCGGACGGCTCTCTCGGGGACCACCACCGGCCGGCCCCCGCCCGCTCCCCGCTCACCCGCCTTCGCACGGCCCTGACCGTGTTCTTCGCCCTCGACGGCTTCCTGTTCGCCGGGTGGGTGGTCCGCATCCCGGCGATCAAGGAACAAACCGGGGCGTCGGCGAGCGATCTCGGCCTCGCCCTGCTCGGCGTCTCCGCGGGCGCCGTGGCGACCATGATGGTCACCGGCCGGCTCTGCCGCCGGTTCGGCAGCCATCCGGTGACAGTGGCCTGCGCGATCCTGCTGTCGCTGAGCGTCCTGCTGCCGCCGCAGACCCACTCGGCGCTCACCCTCGGGCTGGTGCTGCTGCCGCTCGGTGCGGCCTACGGCAGACTCAACGTGCGGAAACCACTAACACTCTGACACAAAGAAGAGCCCCGCCGCTGGAGCTTCCGAACTTCAGCGACGGGGCCGTATCTGCACTCTGCTGGCGCCGGGCCCCACCCGGCAAGGGTGGAGCACCGTGGGCATGTGTGCAGCCCGTGCGCGGGGTGTGAAGCCGCTCCGCCACCAGAGCTTCCGGCAGTGACAGCGGAGCGGTGTCCCCACCCGGACGGGGCTTCCGGGCCCCAGCCGGGCGGGAGTTCGTGATGCGACCCGTAATCCGAATGGTCGCTCTAGGTGTTCTGTCCACGGAGGTTGGTGACAGCAATCACGGCGGGGTGATCTTGAACGAGTGAGGGCCTTCCGGGTTCGGTGTGGATTGCGACAT
>NZ_JBHZEJ010000152.1:0-2299 GCF_042756365.1 Streptomyces sp. NPDC059092 | reverse complement strand
GGGACGAGGTGCCGGACGCCGCCTACTGGGTGCGCAACCTCCGCCGGCCCGTCCGTTTCGAGGAAGCCGTACGCGAGCTGACCGCCGACGGCTTCCGACGGTTCGTGGAGGTCAGCCCTCACCCTGTGCTGACGACCGGAGTGCAGGCCACGGCCGAGGACCGGGGCGTGGACGTGGCCGTCGTGGGCACACTGCGGCGCGACGAGGGCGGCCGGGCACGCCTGTTGCGATCGGTCGCCGAGGTGTTCGTGACCGGCGCACCGGTGCGGTGGGCACGGTCGTACGACGGGACCCCCGTACGGCGGGCCGAGTTGCCGACGTACGCGTTCCAGCGGAAGCGCTACTGGGCGGCAGGGTCCTGCGTCGCCACCCGCGGCCCGGCGGCAGGCCGGGACGGTACGGAGGCGACGGGGCACGCCTTGCTCGACACCGGTGTACCGATGCCCGGGACCGGCGGATTCCTGTTCACGGGGAGCCTGTCGCTGACGGACCAGCCCTGGCTGCGGGACCATGTCGTACAGGGCCGGGTGGTCGTACCGGGCACGGCGCTGCTGGACATGGTGCTGCGTGCGGCGGAAGCGGCCGGCTGTGACCGGGTGGATGAGTTGACGCTCGAAGCGCCCCTGGTCCTGACCGGAACCGAGGCGACCCTCGTACAGGTGCTCGTGGGCAAGGCGGACCAGGACGGCAGTCGTGAGGTGCACGTTCACGCCCGTCCGCAGGACGCGTCGTCCGACGTGCTGCCCGACGGCTGGGTGCGGCACGCGCGGGCCGCTCTGACCAGCGGCGGCGCCCACGCGGAGCCCACCGGCCCGGAGACATGGCCCCCGGCGGGTGGAGAGCCCGTGGAGATCGCGGGGCTGTACGAACGACTGGGCGACAAGGGCCTTGCATACGGACCGGCGTTCCGCGGCCTGACGGACGTGTGGCGCGGTCCCGGCGGCGAGGTGCTCGCCGAGGCAACCCTGCCGGAGGCGGACCCTGCGGGCTTCGGTATCCACCCCGCGCTGCTGGACGCGGCCCTGCACGCCTGGCTGGCCTGCGAGGACGACACGGATGACGCCGACGGCGAGGACGGCGTACGCCTGCCGTTCCTGTGGACCGGCGTCACCCTGCACGCCACAGGAGCGACCCGGCTCAGGGTCCGACTCGCTCCGTCCGCCGAGGGCGGGTTGTCGGTGCGGGTCACGGACACCGGAGGGCTGCCGGTGCTGTCGGCCGACGGGTTGGTGACCCGCCCGCTGAGCGAGGCACGCTTCCCGGAGCCCACCGGCAGTGGCGCCGCGCCGTACCGGGTGGCCTGGAGCGCCGTGAAGACGCCGGCACGAAAGGGCGGGCCCCTGAGCGTCGCGGTGCTCGGCGAACCGCTCGCCGGCCTGCCCGAGTCGGATGCGCCCTACGCCGGGTGTGCCGACCTGACGGCACTGGAGGAGCGTCTGACGCGCCAGGTACTGAAGGCACCCGGCCATGTCCTGGTGGACGTGGCGGCAGGCCTGCCCGCGGGGACCGGTGACGACGTCGCCGCGTCCGCCGAACACACCGCCGGGCACGCTCTCGACCTCGTACAACAGTGGCTGGCCGACGAGCGTTTCGCGGCATCCCGGTTGGTGCTCGTCACCCGGGGCGCGGTGCATGTCGAGCGCGGCGAGAAGATGGACGGACTCGCGGCGGCAACCGTGTGGGGCCTGGTGCGCTCGGCACAGACCGAACACCCCGACCGCTTCGTCCTGCTCGACCTGCTCGGCGCCCCCGGGAAGGAGTCCCGAGGCACGGCGCCCGACACCGTGCTACGGGCACTGTCCACCGGCGAACCGCAGCTCGCCGTCCGGGGCGAGAACGTCTCCGTACCGCGACTCGTCCGCGACGAACCCGCCCCGGCACCGGTCGAGGAACGCCCCGCGCAACGGCATCTCACCCATGCCGGGAACGGCACCCTCGAAGGCATCGCCTGGACCCGGGTGCCGGACGACGACACCGGTCACACCGACCGAATCCTGGGGGAGCGGGAGGTACGGGTCGAGCTGCGGGCGGTCGGACTCAACTTCCGTGACGTGCTGATCTCGCTCGGCATGTATCCCGACGCGGAGAACGCCCCGATGGGCAGTGAGGGTGCGGGTGTGGTGACCGGGGTCGGCTCCGCCGTGACAGGTGTGGCGGTCGGCGACCGGGTGCTGGGGATCTGGCAGGGGGGTTTCCGCTCCACGGTGGTGGTGGATGAGCGGGTGGTGGTGGGGGTTCCGGTGGGGTGGTCGTTCGTTGAGGCCGCGTCGGTGCCGGTGGCGTTTGTGACGGCGTTTTA
>NZ_JBHZEJ010000151.1:0-2459 GCF_042756365.1 Streptomyces sp. NPDC059092 | reverse complement strand
CCGCACACCCCGGCGGCCCCGTCGTTTTTCCGGTCGGGGGCACCTCGGTTCCGGGTGGGCGATACTGGGTTCGAACCAGTGACCTCTTCGGTGTGAACGAAGCGCTCTCCCACTGAGCTAATCGCCCGGGCGCAGGGCATACGTTACCCCATGTCAGGGGCGTCCCTGGACGCGTCACCGGTCACTGGTCGATCTTCCAGGGCAGGACGATGCCGAACTTCCACAGGTAGAACCCCGCCAGCGCGCCGAAGATCACCAGGCCGACGCTCGTGAGGATGATGTTGCGGCGCCTGACCTGGGGGTCGAGGGCCTTCTTGGCCGCCTCTGTGACCTTGCGCCGGGTCCAGCGCAGGACGAGCTGGGCCCAGACGAACTCGGTCGCCCAGATCGCCATCCCGGCGAAGATCACCACCCATCCGGGGCCGGGCAGCACCAGCATGGCCACGCCCGCGGCGACCACCGCGAGACCGGCCAGGAAGACGCCGACCTGCCAGCTCAGGTGGAGGGGCCTGGACGCCTTGACGAAGCGCGGCGCGCGGGAGCCCAGCGCCCGCTCCCGCGCGACCGTCGAGGCTGTCGCCTCCGGCGTCATGTCCCCCGTGGCGAGCTGTGCCGCCGCAGGGGCGACAGCGTGGTCCCGCTCGTGACTCTCCGCGTGCATGGGCCCCAACGTACCGGAATCGGCCGGATCACTGGAATGGCGGTACGACTCGAAGTAGCACACCGCCGTACGAGCTACCTGAAGCATCACAAAAGAGACAGAGGGGTTTACAACGGCACCGTAGGTGGCATGTCGATTTCGCCGACGTGCGAATCCCCGAGCGCACACTGAGCGAAAGGCCCTGGCGCTTATGAACACCACGGTCAGCTGCGAGCTGCACCTGCGCCTCGTTGTATCGAGCGAGTCCTCACTGCCTGTTCCCGCGGGCCTGCGGTATGACACGGCCGATCCCTATGCCGTGCACGCCACCTTCCACACCGGAGCCGAAGAGACGGTCGAGTGGGTCTTCGCCCGCGACCTCCTCGCCGAGGGGCTGCACCGGCCCACCGGTACCGGCGACGTCCGGGTCTGGCCGTCCCGCAGCCACGGTCAGGGCGTCGTCTGCATCGCTCTGAGCTCCCCGGAGGGCGAGGCCCTGCTGGAGGCCCCGGCGCGGGCCCTGGAGTCGTTCCTCAAGAGAACCGACGCGGCGGTGCCACCAGGCACCGAGCATCGTCACTTCGATCTCGACACGGAGCTCTCACACATCCTGGCCGAGAGCTGAGCCAGGCAGAGGGCCGCACGGCGCCGTCCGACTCGGGGAGACGGCGCCGCGTGGACAACCGCATACGGAGGACACCGGCGCCGTCGCCGCGGAACCCACCGCGGCGACGGCGCCGGCGCGTATGCCTGGCGTCACACCGGCCACGAACGGTCTAAAGTCGTCCGGGTTCGGCGGGCACCGGCCCGCGGCAGGCCAGGGAGCGGACCGTGCTGATTCCACACGACACCCGGATCGCGCTCGACACGGTCGTCGATCTGGTGAACACCGCACCCGAGGCCGGCACGGGCGAGAACGCGGTGGACCGGCTCGCGGGCATCGAGGCGCTGTACGACTTCGTACGGAACCACAACGTCAGCGGCGTGGACGACCTCGGCGAGCGGGACCTGCGGGCCGTACAGGAGGTACGGGCCCGCTTCACGGAGGTGTTCGCGACGCCGGACGCGCGGGCCGCGGCCGATCTGATCAATCAACTGGTGGCCGCCGCGGGGACGACCCCGCAGCTCACGGATCACGACGGCTACGACTGGCACGTGCACTACTTCGCGCCGGGCGCCTCGGTGGCCGACCATCTCGCGGCCGACTGCGGCATGGCGCTGGCCTTCATGGTCGTGGCGGGCGAGCAGGACAGGCTCCGCCGCTGCGAGGCGCCGGACTGCGGGCACGCGTTCGTCGACCTGTCGCGCAACCGCTCGCGCCGTTACTGCGACAGCCGCACCTGCGGCAACCGACTGCATGTCGCCGCGTACCGGGCACGCCGCAAGGAAGCGGCCGGCTGAGCCTCACAGCAGGAACAGATCGTGTACCGCGGCCATCAGCAGCAGTGCGCCGATCACCGTCAGGAAGATCATCAAAGGCGGCTGGGAGAGCGCGAACAGACAGCCGCGCGGCTCCTCGGTGGGGGCGGGGTTCTCACCCCGTGAGCTATCGAGCATCTCGGGGCGATCATGGCTCACCCCGCACCCGGAGGATGACCAACCAGGCATGATCGGCACGGGAGTTCATCATATTCCGTGGAAAAAGGCCCGGAACGCGCGCAGGATCCCCGCCCACCTGGCATGCTGCCGGGCACCTCGCGGGGCGCCCGGACGCAGCGGGTCGGCCTAGGTGTTCTGTCCACGGAGGTTGGTGACAGCAATCACGGCGGGGTGATCTTGAACGAGTGAGGGCCTTCCGGGTTCGGTGTGGATTGCGACA
>NZ_JBHZEJ010000150.1:0-2613 GCF_042756365.1 Streptomyces sp. NPDC059092 | reverse complement strand
GTTCTGGGAGAACGGGCCAGGGCCTTCGACGTCAAGCTGTGAAGCTCATGAAGCTGATGAACTCGCACCCGCGTGGCGAACGCAGTCGCGTGCGAGCTCGGGGGTCGCCGGTCAGGAGCGGTAGAGAGGGCCCGCTGGGTCCCTTCCGGCGGTCAATCAAGGTCAAGGCAAGGAGACCGGGGCTCAGCCCTGGAGGGTGGCGACCTTGGAGGCCAGCGCCGACTTCTTGTTGGCGGCGGCGTTCTTGTGGATGACACCCTTCGAGACAGCCTTGTCGAGCTGACGGGACGCCTCGCGAGAAGCCGCGGTGGCCTTCTCGACGTCACCGGCGGCAGCGGCCTCGCGGGCCTTGCGGATCGCGGTCTTGAGCGACGACTTGACAGCCTTGTTGCGCAGGCGTGCCTTCTCGTTGGTCTTGTTCCGCTTGATCTGGGACTTGATGTTCGCCACGTTATGAGCCTTCTCAGCTTTGATGAATACGTTGACTCGGCACAGCACCGACTCGGAACGGCAGCACCCGGGGCCCGGACGGGCCAGGGTGGAGCCGGACGCAGCTAGTCAGGCTAGCAGCGACCCCACGACCGGCCCAAACCGGTCGCAGTCCCGTACCCGTGGGACCATGGAGCCTACGTATCGATCCGCGTCCACCCGAGACGAGACGCCGCGCGTCTCAAGAATCAGGACCCTGCGTGCCCGCGACCCCTCTCCACGTGCCCGAGCCGAGCCGCACGGACCCGGCGCTGCTCCGCAACTTCTGCATCATCGCCCACATCGACCACGGCAAGTCGACGCTGGCCGACCGGATGCTCCAGCTCACCGGAGTGGTCGACCAGCGGCAGATGCGCGCTCAGTACCTCGACCGGATGGACATCGAGCGCGAGCGCGGCATCACGATCAAGTCCCAGGCGGTCCGGCTGCCCTGGGCGCCCACCACGGGCGAGGGCCAGGGCACCACCCACGTCCTCAACATGATCGACACGCCGGGCCACGTGGACTTCACCTACGAGGTCTCCCGTTCGCTCGCGGCCTGCGAGGGCACAGTCCTGCTGGTGGACGCCGCCCAGGGCATCGAGGCGCAGACGCTCGCCAACCTCTACCTGGCGATGGAGAACGACCTCACCATCGTCCCGGTGCTCAACAAGATCGACCTGCCGGCCGCCCAGCCGGAGAAGTTCTCCGAGGAGCTGGCCAACCTCATCGGCTGCCAGCCCGAGGACGTCCTGCGCGTCTCCGCGAAGACCGGTGTCGGCGTGGACGTCCTGCTCGACAAGGTGGTCAAGGAGGTCCCGGCGCCGGTCGGCGTCAAGGACGCCCCCGCCCGCGCGATGATCTTCGACTCGGTCTACGACTCCTACCGGGGGGTCGTGACGTACGTCCGTGTCATCGACGGCCAGCTCAACAAGCGCGAGCGGATCCGGATGATGTCCACCGGCGCCACCCACGAGCTGCTGGAGATCGGGGTCTCCTCCCCCGAGATGACCCCGGCCGACGGCATCGGCGTCGGCGAGGTGGGCTACATCATCACCGGCGTGAAGGACGTACGGCAGTCCAAGGTCGGCGACACGATCACCACCCTGAACAAGGGGGCGACCGAGGCGCTCGGCGGCTACAAGGACCCCAAGCCGATGGTCTTCTCCGGCCTCTATCCGCTGGACGGCTCGGACTACCCCGAGCTGCGCGACGCCCTCGACAAGCTCCAGCTCAACGACGCCGCCCTGGTCTACGAGCCGGAGACCTCCGCGGCGCTCGGCTTCGGTTTCCGCGTCGGTTTCCTCGGGCTGCTGCACCTCGATGTGATCCGGGAGCGGCTGGAGCGCGAGTTCGGCCTTGAGCTGATCGCCACCGCCCCCAACGTGGTCTACCGCGTCGAGATGGAGGACGGCACCGAGCACACCGTCACCAACCCGAGCGAGTTCCCCGAGGGGAAGATCGACGCGGTGCACGAGCCGGTCGTACGGGCCACGATCCTCGCCCCGAGCGAGTTCATCGGCGCGATCATGGAGCTGTGCCAGAGCCGGCGCGGCACGCTGCTCGGCATGGACTACCTCTCCGAGGACCGCGTCGAGATCCGCTACACGCTGCCGCTCGCCGAGATCGTCTTCGACTTCTTCGACCAGCTCAAGTCCAAGACCCGGGGCTACGCCTCGCTCGACTACGAGCCCACCGGCGAGCAGACCGCCAACCTCGTCAAGGTCGACATCCTGCTCCATGGCGACAAGGTGGACGCCTTCTCGGCGATCACCCACCGGGACCAGGCGTACGCGTACGGGGTGCGGCTCGTCGCCAAGCTGCGTGAGCTGATCCAGCGCCAGGCCTTCGAGATCCCCATCCAGGCGGCCATCGGCTCCCGGGTCATCGCCCGCGAGACGATCCGCGCCATCCGCAAGGACGTCCTCGCCAAGTGCTACGGCGGTGACATCTCCCGTAAGCGGAAGCTGCTGGAGAAGCAGAAGGAGGGCAAGAAGCGCATGAAGATGGTCGGCAGCGTGGAGGTCCCCCAGGAGGCGTTCATCGCCGTGCTGTCCAGCGACGACTCGGGCGGCAAGGCGAAGAAGTAGCCGGTCCCGATGTCCCCCGGACGGCGCTACGGGCCCTCACACCACGGTGTGAGGG
>NZ_JBHZEJ010000149.1:0-2725 GCF_042756365.1 Streptomyces sp. NPDC059092 | reverse complement strand
TCTGGGGGGTTGGTTTTTGTTTAAAAGAGCCCGCGGGGGGCTGCGCGGGGACGGGGCGGGGGGGGGCGCGGGGGCGGCACTGGGGGGCGGGGCGGACGATCCACCCGCCCCCCCCTCAGCCATGCTGTCCGGGCCTTGCCGTCGCTCGGTGAAGCGGATGACAAGGCTGGTGCTACTGCCCCTGTTCGTCGCGGCGGCGCTGCCACCGCTGCTCGATCCGGTTCATCATGGAGCGTCGCTGTCTCGATGGGCGCCGGTCGGCGGATGCGCCGCCCGCCGCCTGCTGCTCACCTGGTTTGGGCGCTTTGCGCCAGCCGGTGACCGCCAGGACCGCACAGCCCAGCATGACGAGGAACCCCACCACGCTGATCCAGATCTGCTGGGCGACCATTCCGGCCATGAGGAGCGCGATACCCACCAGGAAGCCTGCGACTGCCTGGTAGACCCGTCGCCGGGTGTACGTACGCAGCCCGCTTCCCTCAAGCGCTGTCGCGAACTTGGGATCTTCGGCGTACAGCGCTCGCTCCATTTGCTCGAGCATTCGCTGCTCGTGCTCCGAGAGCGGCACGGAGTCCTCCTAGTCGTCGGTCGCGGGGGGCGACCGGTATGCGGCTCCTTCAAGGATAGGCAGGGAATCGCCCCCGTGAAACCCGCCCTCAACGCCAAATCGCCATTCCGGACCGCCATGTCGGCTCGGTCGCTGAGGCGTTGATTCCCCAACCATCGATCCGTCATGCCGGATGGTGTACCCCGATCATACGGCGCCCGGCGCCCCACTGGGGGGCCTGTGGCGCACTCCATGCGGAGCTGCGTCGCTGATCAGGCACGTACGGGGCGTTCCGGACGGTTCACCGGGGGTTCCCAGGGCGTTGGTGATCAGCTTCTTTTCTCTCCCAGGACGTGGAGCTGACTGGCCACGGAGTGGAATGCCGACAGCTCGGCGGCGGCGGCCTCCAGTTTCAGCAGGGCGTCCAGGGCCCCCGGCTGGGTGTCCACGAGGCCGCCGGGCACAAGATCCGCGAAGACCCGGACGCCGTGGACCGCGCCGATCCGCAGACCGGCCCCGGCGACCAGCTCCGTGAGCTGCTCGGCGGTGAAGCGGCGGGGCACCGGATCGCCCTCGCCCCAGCGGCCCGCCGGGTCGGTGAGCGCCTGCCGGGCCTCCTTGAAGTGCCCGGCGAGCGCCCTGGCCAGCACGGCGCCGCCCAGCCCCGCGGCGAGCAGGCTCAGCTCGCCCTCGGGGCGCAGGGCCTCGACCGCGTTCCTTACGCCCTCGGCGGGATCGTCCACGTACTCCAGGACGCCGTGGCAGAGCACCGCGTCGAAGCCGCCGCGTCCGACCACGTCGAAGAGGCCGTGGATGTCACCCTGCACCCCGTGGACACGCTCGGCGACCCCGGCCTCCGCGGCCCTGCGCTCCAGGGCGAAGAGCGCGTTCGGGCTGGGGTCGACCACGGTCACCCGATGCCCCAGACGGGCGACGGGCACCGCGAAATTGCCCGTTCCCCCTCCGGTGTCGAGGACGTCCAGGGCGTCCGTGCCCGCCGTCCCGGCCCGGCGGTCGAGGGCGTCCTTGAGGACTTCCCAGACCACGGCGGTACGGAGGGAGCCGCGGGGGCGCGATGGCGTCTCCCCACCGATGACAGGGGAAGGGTCCGACACGGCAGTTGACTCCTCGGCGCGGTGCCGCCCCTGGCGGCGGGGCGTGGAACAGGACAGACTGCGCCCACCCTATTGCCTCGGCCGTCCTGCCTGGTCACCCAGCGGCACCGCCCGGTCGTGGCTGTTCCTCGCGGGGCTGGGGCAGTACCGGTTCGAGCACGAGCAGGCGCTCCACCAGGCGCAGGAACATCGCGGCGGCCCGGAGCAGGTCGTCGGCGTCGCGGCCACCGGCCGCGCCCTGCATGCCGGCCTCGGCACGCGCCCTGCGGGTGGCTCCCGAGGCGAAGAGCCCGCCCCACTCGGACAGCTCGGGCGCGATCTCGGGAAGGACCTCCCAGACGCTCCTGATCCGCCGGCGGCGCCGCGGGGTGGTCTCGGGCCGGCCACGGGCCGCGAGGACCGCGGCGGCGGTGCGCAGTGCGGCGAGGTGGGCCGTGGCGTAGCGCTCGTTCGGAGTGTCCAGGGTGGCGGCCTCGTCCAGTCCGCCGCGCGCCTGCGCGAGCAGATCGAGCGCGGCGGGCGGCGCGGTGGCCCGGCGCGGGACGGGGTGGACGTCGCTCGGCGGTCCGGTCGGTGAAGGTGCAGGGCCGTCGGTACGGCGCCGGTGTGCGGCACGTGCGTAGGAACTGGCCATGACGAACCTCCTGTCGTCGTGTGACGGCTTCGTGGCCGTATGTGTCCATCCTGGCGGGCACCACTGACAATCGGCCTGACCTGCGGGTTCGCGGTGATTGGCGGAAATGTCCGGACGGGGGTCGTTCCAGCCGGAGTGTTCGCCCGACGAGGTGCGCGCGGCGCTCTCGCGGCTGCCGCACGGGCGCGTCGCCAGGCACTGAGGCGGGCGCCCGTGAGAGGACGGGGCCACGAAGGCGGTGGGCGAGAGGACGGGGCCACGAAAGGACGCCGGTCCGGTGCGGCTCATCCCCCATGAGCCGCACCGGACCGGCGCGTTGCGCCGGGGGGCCCCGGCGGGGCGGGCGCCGGCGGACCCGGCGGGGGCGCGCGCGCGGGGGCGCCCCGGCCCGGCGGGGCGGGAGCCGCCGGCGGGCGGGGGGGCGGCCGG
>NZ_JBHZEJ010000148.1:0-2915 GCF_042756365.1 Streptomyces sp. NPDC059092 | reverse complement strand
TGACGCGCTCGCCTGCCTCGCGGAGTTCGGCAGTGATCCTGGGGACGCCGTAGGTACCGTCCGATTCCCGGTGCTCGGCCCGTATCCGGGCGGCGAGCTGGGCGTCCCCCTGCCTGGCGGCCCGGTCCGCAGCCGTCGCGCGCCAGTAGTAGAAGCTGGAACGGGCAATGCCCAGGATGGTGCACAGCCGCTTCACGCCGTAGCGACGCTGGTGGTCGGCGACGAACTGGAAGCGGTTCACCAGCGCGTCTCCCCGGCGAAATACTTGGCCGCCTTCCGCCGGATCTCGCGTTCCTCCTCCAGCTCACGGACCTTCTTGCGCAGAGCGGCGTTCTCCGCTTCCAACGGCGTGGGCGGCTCAGCGGCCTCCGCCCGGCGTCCCCGGGGCCGGCTCGCTCCGGCCGCCCGGCCCCAGTTCCGCAGCGTCTCCGGGTTGACCCCCAGATCAGCGCCGACCGACCTGATGGTCGCGTCCGGCCGCGACTCGTACAACGCAACCGCGTCCGCCTTGAACTCCGGCGGGTAGTGCTTCATGACCACAAGATGTCCGTTCTCAGATCCTCAAGATCTACGTCCCAAGTGTCCAAGATCTGGGGTCAAGGCCCAGGGGATGCAAGACGAAGCCTACGCTCATGCTGCTACGCGACTTCTTCCGCCTTCTGTTTGACAGGCGTGAGCCTTCACGTAGGCGCAATCGCAAATTAATAATATATTAAAGCAAAGCGGGATGGCGCGTGAACTGGCGACTCGCCCGACGCTTTCCCAGAGACGAATTGAAAAGGATGTAGTCTACGTCGCATGACAAACGTCACCTATTTTCGCGCAAGTGGCCTGCTGCCATACCAGGCTCCTGACACAACGGTGGCCTGGAACCTTAACGGCGGCTGGGGCGGGGACGGCGAGAACTATTGGGGTTATTCAGCACGCCCCAACCAGGCAAACGCCAGCGTAACCGCGGTTAGCGTGACAGGAAACCAAGACAACAATCTGAGCAATTCCACGGACATCGTGACGACCATGCGCTCATACCTCGGCGTAAATGGCGGGCTCATTCGGTTCGCGGCAATCAGGGTGACGCCATGAGACTCAGCATCGTCCACGACGACGAAGGCCGCATCATCGCAGCCGCAGCCTGCGAGACAGAAGGGCTCGTTGCTCGGCCGGTCCCGGTTGACCTCCATCACCAAGCACTTGAAGTGGAGGTTCCTGAAGAACACGGGGAAGGGGATCTGATGGAAATCTGCCAAAGACTGCGCGTCGACACCGCCCGACAAGTACTCGTGCCATCGGAGAGGGACACCTCCTGAGGTTGAACTCGTGATGTCGTGCCGCTGTTCAGGCGGGTCTGATGGACGGGCCGGTCTTGGTGAGGCAGCCGTCTATGAGGTAGCTGCGGTACTGGATGCGGCGTAGACCGTGCCGGATGCGCTGGATGAGGTGTTCGGGGGCGCCGAAGGCGACGTTGGAGATCCGGCCGCGTCGCAGGAGGAACCAGATTCCTTCGACGGGTTTGAGGTCGGGTGCGCAGGGCGGCAGGTAGTAGACGCTCAGCCAGTCTCGCGACGCGGCGAACTCCCGTAGTCCGGCGGCCTTGTGAACATTGAGGTTGTCCCGGACCAGGAAGATCGGGCCGCCGAATTGCTGGCGGGCTGCGATCAGCAGGTCCCGGTAGTCGCGCCGGGAAAAGCTCTTGCGGCCGTCGCGGCGGCCGTTGTCCCTGCGCGGACGGTAGATCAGCCGGGACCGGTGGCCCGGTTTGCAGCAGGTCAGCGCGGCGATGGATATCCGCCTACGAGAGCGGCCGCGGACCCTGACCACCGGGGTGCGGCCTCGTTGTGACCAGGTCTTCGCCTGCGGCCCCGTCATGGAGAAGCCGGCTTCGTCCTCGAAGACCAGCCATGCTCCACGGGCCGCCGCGAGTCTTCCGCGCAGGGCCACACATCCTTGACCCAACCGGCGACAGCATCGTCGTCGCGTACCATGGCCCGACGGGCAGGCACTTGGTCAGCCTCGGCCATGACGCCGGCCCCTGCGACCGCAGAGCACGCGGACCGCTCTCGTCCCCACGTCTGCCGCCGCCGCTGCACCGACCGGACAATGACGCGCAACTCCTTGACGATCAGCGAGCTCGCCCCACCCGCGGTGAAACCCTCAGCCGCCCGGAGCCGTAACTCCTCACGGAACCGCTGCCGTTCGGCGGTCAGCCCGCCACCCTGTGGATACCGCACGCACTTGGTAATTCTCAGGAACCTCGCACCGTCAGCCCCTACGACTCCACGAGTTTCATCTCAGTAACTCGATCAGCAACGTCCGCTGTCGAATGACACGTCGAACTTGATCACTCGGTTCGGTATCCGCCCCGGGACGAAGGCCATGAGCATGGGCCTGCTGCACCTGTTCTGCTGAAGTACCGGCTGAAGCCACGGACCATCAGCACACCGAACACTTGAGGTACGCAGAGCCCACAACCCAGCCACTTCGCACCAGAACCACTCGGCGGTCTCGGGCCCCTTACACGAAGCCTTTCTGGAAGCGGGGCTGTCCGCGCCCCTGGGTCCTCGTCCCTGCCCAGAGTGCGGACCAAGATCCGGACCATGCACGGACCAAGCAGCCATTATCCAGATCCAACTTGGACATTTAAGCATTTCAACCTGCACACCAGCCCTGTACCACCAGCAGACGAAGAATCTGCTGGGACGAACGCGCACCACGTGCAGGCGCAACGCCTCGTCCGTGCCGCAGAGCCGAGTGGCAAAGCCGGGTCGGTTTCGCGGTCAGGTCGCCACCACGCAACGGCCTTGAGCCGATCAGCCCCAAGATGTGAGCTGTACTGAGATTCGTGGAGTCCCTGATGCCAGGGTTACGATCCTGGCGAAGGAGAACCACATCAGTGCCAGCACCACGGAAATACCCCG
>NZ_JBHZEJ010000147.1:0-3014 GCF_042756365.1 Streptomyces sp. NPDC059092 | reverse complement strand
GTTTCCCCCGCCCGCCCCGGCCGGGGGAAACCGGGCGGCGCGCGCTCCGGGCGAGTCGTACACTTATCGGCCCAGCGCAGGCCGGTCGCCTGTCCCGGCGGGAATGCCCCGCGGGGAAGGTGACCGGCCTTCTCGTCCCTCACGGAGGTGTGCCGGATGACCAGTACGGTCCCCGCGTCCTTGACCCGAACGGCCGAGGGCTCCGCTCTTCAGGCCGTCCTGCTCGACATGGACGGCACCCTGGTCGACACCGAGGGGTTCTGGTGGGACGCGGAGGTCGAGGTCTTCAAGGACCTCGGACACGTCCTCGACGAGGCCTGGCGCGATGTGGTGGTCGGTGGGCCCATGAGCCGCAGCGCGGCCTTCCTGATCGAGGCCACCGGCGCCGACATCGCCCTCGCCGAGCTGACCGTCCGGCTCAACGACGCCTTCGAGGGCCTGATCGGACGCGGCGTCCCCCTGATGCCGGGCGCGCGCCGGCTGCTCACCGAACTGGCGGCGCACGAGGTGCCCGCCGCCCTGGTCTCCGCCTCGCACCGGCGCATCATCGACCGGGTCCTGACCTCGCTGGGACCGGAGTTCTTCGCCCTCACCGTCGCGGGCGACGAGGTGCCCCGTACGAAGCCGCACCCCGACCCGTACCTGCTCGCCGCGCGCGGTCTGGGCGCCGATCCGACGCGGTGCGCGGTCATCGAGGACACCGCCACCGGGGTGGCCGCCGCCGAGGCCGCCGGCTGCCGGGTCGTGGCCGTACCGTCGGTGGCTCCGATCGCCCCGGCCGACGGGAGAACCGTCGTGGGCTCGCTCGAAGAGGTGGACCTGGTATTCCTGCGCGCTCTGATGACGCACGGAGACCGACCGGTGCACTGAGCGTCGCGATGAAATGCGCCATGGGAACTGTCGGCATTGGCCTGGATATTTTCCGTCACTTCACGTGGCGCATTCATGATCCCCGTAAAAGGGTGGCGGAGTGACCTTTATCACCTGTGCGCTCATCGACAGGGGCGGGTGGGGCTGATCCATGACCGTCCCTGGTGCTACTTCCTGTGCGCATGTGTCCTGCTTTGGGGCTGCCCGGAAGAAAGGCGGCTCCCCTCGGATATCGACGCGCCGCTATTTCCGATCACTGTCCGATTGCGATTCCGATCGGCCCGGGTCCGGCATTACCGGCGCGTCCGACTAATCTCATCGCGAGTACTTCGCCGTATCAACGACGTGTCCCGACGGCCACCAAGTCGCCATGTACACAGGACCGATCGCCCTGTATCCCGGCCCGATCGCACTGCCCCGACCGGGTGGACGCGGCGGAGTCTCGTCAGCACCGCTGTATCTCAGTGCCGGATGAGGGAGTACGTCCAGGATGAACCGCAAGACTTTGGCGCTGTCGGCCGCCTTCGGCCTGCTTGTGCCCGTGCTCGCCGGTTGCGGGGGCTCGGACGGTGGCTCCGGCGGCGGGAAGGCCATTGTGGTGGGCACGACGGACCAGTACATCGCCACCAAGGACGGCCCCGCGCCCCTGGACCCGGCCTTCGCGTACGACACCGGCACCTGGAACGTGCTGCGGCAGGTCGTCCAGACGCTGGTCTCCGTCCCGCGCGGCGGCGGCAAGCCGATACCGGACGCGGCGACCGAGTGCGGCTTCACGGACCGGGCGAACGAGAGCTACCGCTGCACGCTGCGCGAGGGGCTCAAGTTCCCCGGCGGCGACGCGATCACCGCCGACGACGTGAAGTTCTCCATCCAGCGCGCCCTGGACATGAAGGGCGAGAACGGTGTCGGCACGCTGCTGAGCAACATCGACACGATGGAGTCCGACGGCGCCCGCAAGATCGTCTTCCACCTCAAGGCGCCGGACGCGACCTTCCCGTACAAGCTCACCACCCCGGCCGCCGGCATCCTCAGCGCCAAGGACTACCCGGCGAAGAAGGTCAGGACCGGCTTCGAGCTCAGCGGCTCGGGTCCGTACACCCTGAAGACCGAGGTCAAGGGCGACGCGGTCGTCAAGGCCGTCTTCACCAAGAACCCGGACTACAAGGGCAACGTCAAGCTCCAGAACGACAAGGTCGAGCTGCGGCCCTTCAAGACCCCCGACGACATGGGCAAGGCGCTCTACGACGGGGACATCGACATGATGACCCGCGCCATGTCGCCGCAGCAGGTCGAGGCACTGATCGAGAAGCCCCGGGAGGACATCCAGCTCACCGAGATGCCCGGGCTGGAGATCCGCTACCTCGTATTCAACACCGATACCCCGCTCGTCAAGAAGAAGGCGGTACGCCAGGCGATGGCGTACACCATCGACCGCGGTCAGCTCGTGACCAAGGCGTACGGCGCCATGGCCGAGCCGCTGTACTCGCTCGTCCCGTCGAGCGTGGCCACCCACACGAACCCGTTCTTCAACAAGTACGGTGACGGGGACCTCACCAAGGCGGCGCAGCTCCTGGAGGAGGCGGGCATCACCACGCCGGTGAAGCTGACGCTCGACTACACCACCGACCACTACGGCTCGGCCACGGGCAAGGAGTTCGAGACCCTCCGGGACCAGCTCAACGCCAGCAAGCTCTTCGATGTCGACATCAAGGGCACCGAGTGGTCGGAGTTCCGGCCGAACGGGAAGAAGGGCGAGTACACCGTCTACGGGATGGGCTGGTTCCCCGACTTCCCGGACCCGGACACCTACGTCGGTCCCTTCTTCGACAAGCCCAACTTCCTGAACAACCCGTACGACAACGTCAAGATCCGCACCGAACTCCTCCCGGAGTCGCGGAAGCAGGCCGACCGCAGCGCGGCCAGCAAGACGTTCGGTGAGATGCAGAACCTCGTCGCCGAGGAGGTCCCCATGCTGCCGCTCTGGCAGGGCAAGCAGTACGTGGCGTCCCGGACCGAGATCTCCGGCGTGGAGTGGGCGGTCAACTCGTCCGCCGAACTCCACCTGTGGGAGCTGGGCCAGGGAACCTGATCCTCCGGATCCATCGACGACGAAGGGCTGCCGGGACGACCCGGCAGCCCTTCGT
>NZ_JBHZEJ010000146.1:0-3253 GCF_042756365.1 Streptomyces sp. NPDC059092 | reverse complement strand
GCACAGGCCCGTACGACGCGTCGTACGGGCCTGTGCCGGCCGCGTCGCCCTCCGCGCCGGGGCTTCCCCGACTATTGACATGGACACGGAACCGTCCCTAGCGTGACCGCTCGCCATTACATCGATGTAAAGGCGCGTCGGTGCACAGGCGCACCGATGTGAAGAACGGCGGAAAGGACCCCCCGTGCTTCCCAGCCCCACCAGGCCGCCCCGCGCGCGCACCGCCCTGCTCGTCGCCGCCCTCCTCGGGCTCGTCGTGGGCCTGCTGCCCGCGCTCACCGCCCCGGCCGGCGCGGCGTCACCCGCGGACCGCGCCGCACCGCGCGTCGCCGCCGCGGCGGCCGGCACGTTCCGCAACCCCCTCAACACCGGTCCCGACCCCTTCATGACGCAGTGGAAGGGGAACTACTACCTCACGACGACCCAGGGCAACAGCATCCGGATGTGGCGCTCCCCGTCCCTGGGCACGCTGCTGACCGCCGCCCCGGTCACCGTCTGGACGGACACCGACCCGTCCCGCGACCGGAACATCTGGGCGCCGGAGTTCTACCGCTTCGGCGACCGCTGGTACATGTACTACACGGCCGACGACGGAGTCGACGAGCACCACCGGCTGTACGTCCTGGAGTCGGAGGGCGACGACCCCGCCGGCCCGTACCGCTTCAAGTCGAAACTCGCCCCGCCCAACCACGCGAACGACTTCGCCATCGACGCGGGCATCCTCCAACTGAACGGCCGGCTCTACCTCGCGTACAGCGGCATCAACCAGTACCAGCACAACGGGCTCAACATCGCCCCGATGTCCAACCCGTACACCGTCTCCGGCAACGCCGTCGCCCTCAACGGCGCCGGCGGCTGCCCCGAGGTGCGCGAGGGACCGGAGTTCCTGTACCGCAACGGGCGGGTCTGGATGACCTACTCCGCCTGCGACACGGGCAAACCGGACTACCAGGTCTGGATGATGTCGATGCCGCTGGACGCCGACCCGCTCGTACCGGGCAACTGGCGCCAGCACCAGGGCGCGGTGTTCTCGCGCGCCGACGACCGGGGCGTGTTCGGGCCGGGCCACCACGCCTTCTTCCGGTCCCCCGACGGCACGGAGGACTGGATCGTCCACCACGCCAAGTCCACCTCGGTGAACACCTACAGCAACCGCACCACGCGGGCGCAGAAGTTCACCTGGCGGGCCGACGGCAGCCCCGACTTCGGCCGCCCGCTCGCCATGGGCGCCACCCAGAACCTGCCCTCCGGCGACCCCGGGTCCGGCAACTACTGGATCAACGACGACGGCCGCTCCAGCGGCCCCGGCGGCGTCACGTACACCGGCGCATGGAACTCCGGGTCGGGCTGCGCCACGCAGTGCTTCTGGGGCGACGACCACTGGAGCGACCGGGCGGGCGCCACGGCGACCTTCACCTTCACCGGCACCCGTATCGTCCTGCTCTCCGTCAAGGACACCGGCAACGGCTACGCGGCCATCAGCGTCGACGGCGGCCCCGAGCAGCGGGTGGACCTCCACAACGCGATCCGTGTCGGCGAGGCGGTGCAGTACACCAGCCCCCGGCTCGCCCAGGGCAGCCACACCCTGCGGGTCCGGGTGACCGGGGAGCACAACGCCCAGTCCGGCGCCTCCTTCGTGAGCGTCGACCGTGCCGAGGTCTATGTGAACTGACGCGACCGGCCGGCGGTCGGGACCACCCGGCGGGCGACCTCCCGCACGCAACTGCGTCGCACCCCCTTGCGCGTTTCGAAAGTTTTGCTTGACTTTACGAAAGCGCCAACCGTCTCGGGCCGGTTGTGGGGGCCTCCCGGGGAGCCGCATGTCTCGACAACCTCCAAGGAGGAAGCGTGATCGGTACGTCGCAGAACAGAGGTCTGCTCGCCGTGGCACGCCCGACCGCCCTGCTGGCCGCCACCCTCGTGGTCGCCGTCCTCGCATCCGCCCCGTCCGCGAGCGCCGCGACGACGCTCGGCGCGTCGGCGGCGGAGAAGGGGCGGTACTTCGGTACCGCCGTCGCCGCGAACCACCTCGGCGAATCGGGGTACGCGTCCACGCTGAACCAGGAGTTCAACAGCGTCACGCCCGAGAACGAGATGAAGTGGGACGCCCTCGAACCCTCCCGCAACTCGTTCAACTACGGTGCCGCCGACCAGATCGTCAGCCACGCGCAGGGCCGGGGCATGAAGATCCGGGGCCACACACTGGTGTGGCACTCCCAGCTCCCCGGCTGGGTCGGCTCGCTGGCCGCCGCCGATCTGCGGACGGCGATGAACAACCACATCACCCAGGTCGCCCAGCACTACAAGGGGAAGATCCACTCCTGGGACGTGGTGAACGAGGCGTTCCAGGACGGCAGTTCGGGCGCCCGGCGCAGCTCGCCGTTCCAGGACAAGCTCGGCAACGGGTTCATCGAGGAGGCGTTCCGCACCGCGCGCGCCGCCGACCCCGCCGCCAAGCTCTGCTACAACGACTACAACACCGACGGCCAGAACGCGAAGAGCAACGCCGTCTACGCCATGGTGAGCGACTTCAAGGCGCGCGGTGTGCCCATCGACTGCGTCGGCTTCCAGTCGCACTTCAACGCCCAGTCCCCGGTGCCCTCCGACTACCAGCAGAACCTCCAGCGCTTCGCCAACCTGGGCGTCGACGTGCAGATCACCGAGCTGGACATCGAGGGCTCCGGCACGGCCCAGGCGGACAGCTACCGGCGCGTCGTACAGGCGTGCCTGGCGGTCTCCCGCTGCACCGGCATCACGGTGTGGGGCGTGACCGACAAGTACTCGTGGCGGGCGAGCGGTACGCCGCTGCTGTTCGACGGCAACTACGCGAAGAAGGCCGCGTACACCTCGGTGCTGACGGCGCTCGGCGGCTCCAGCAGCGGGGGCGGTGGCGGCGGGAGTCAGGCCTGCACCGCCACGTACTCCGAGACGGAGCGGTGGGGCGACCGCTTCAACGGCAAGGTGACGGTGACGGCGGGGAGTTCGGCCATCACCGGCTGGACGGTGGATGTGACCGTACGCGCGCCGCAGAAGGTCTCCACGACCTGGAACGGCACCCCCGCCTGGGACAGCGGCGGGAACGTCATGACGATGAAGCCGAACGGCAACGGCACGCTGGCCGCCGGGGCGGCGACCAGCTTCGGCTTCACGGTCATGGCGAACGGCGAGTGGTCGACCCCCACCGTCGGTGCCTGCACGGCGTCCTGACCCGCGTGGGCCTGGACGCGGGCGGCGCGGGGGGCTTTGCCGGCCC
>NZ_JBHZEJ010000145.1:0-3419 GCF_042756365.1 Streptomyces sp. NPDC059092 | reverse complement strand
ACAACAGCCGCTGCCAGCCCTTCACCTGGACCAAGACCGCCGACCAGATCCTCGACAAGATCAAGCGTAAATAGACTTCAAACACGCGACACTAGAGCTTGTCCGCCCGATCATGTGACGGTATGACTCCCTGGTCGTTATCCCGTTATGGGGTGGGGTGACTTGACGAATGCGGAGTGGGAGCGGCTGCGACCGTTCCTGCCGGTCGGCAACAATCGTTGCGGCCGGTGGAGGGATCACCGGCAGGTGATCGATCGGATCTTGCACCGGGTGCGAACCGGGGTGCACCGGCGTGATCTTCCGGAGAGGTTCGGGCCATGGAAGACCGTTTATGAACGTCATCGGCAGTGGTCGGCGCGACTCCACCATCGTGCGTGCGCATCAGCATGCGGCCAGGTGCCCGCACCGATTCGCCACCGGCGCCCTCAAAGGGGGTCGGACAGGCAGAACGCCAGGACGAAATGCCCTGGCAGAGCCTGCACGGCCGGCTGGTGGAGGTGGCGCGGGACGCCGACACCATTCCTTGCCCGGGTCTGTATCGCGCCACTGCCTGACCTCGATCGACAGAGCCGTGATCTCCCGCGCCATGGCGCGGTTGTCGAGGGCCCAGCGCAAGGGAGAGGCGCTTTCGTGCAGACGGTGGGCAGCGTGACCGCCTCACTCGGAGCGGGGGTTGAATCCCCGTGTGCTGTCCGCGAAACGGCGACCTCTGCAGCCCGGGGGATATAGCCTTTCCTGCCCGGCCATGCTCCTGCGGTACCTCAGCCTTCGCACGGCACGGCCCCCCGTGTGAAGGAGCGCGATGCGGTTACGTCCCCACCAGCAAGAGGCCCTGGCAGCGATCCGGGCGGCCGCGGGGGAGGGGCGGCGGCGGATGACGGTGGTCGCCGCGAGCGGCAGCGGCAAGACCCTCATCGCCCAGCGTGCCTGTGCCGAACTCGCCCCGCAGGGAGCGACGTTGGTGCTGGTGCCGACGAAGGCGCTGGTGGTGCAGACCGCCCGAAAGTGGGGTGAGGCCGGGTACGGGGGCCTGCTGATCGGTGTGTGCTCCCTGTCCCAGGACGACAGCGGCCTGTCGCCTGGGGAACTGGCCATGACCAGCGACCCGGCCACTGTCGCGGCCTGGGTGGCGGGGGCGCCCGGGCCGGTGGCGGTGGTGGCAACCTACGCCTCCCTGCACCACCTGACGGCTGCACACTCCAGCGGCCTGGGCCCCTGGGACCTGCTGATTGCTGACGAGGCCCACCGCACCTGCGCCGCGTTCGGCGAGGGCTGGGGCACCGTCCACGACGACACCCTGATACCTGCCGCCACTCGTCTCTACATGACTGCCACGCCGAGGATCTGGGCCGCCCGCGCCGACGCCGGCCTCCTCGACACCGAGGACCGCCCGCCCTTGGCGACGATGGAGCACGAAGAGGTCTTCGGCCCCACCGTCTACCGCCTGGGCCTGGCCGACGCCATCGAGCGCGGCATCGTCGCCGATTACCAGGTCGTGGTCGTTGTCGTCGACGACCAGGACCGGGACCTGCTCAGCATCCTCAACGACCCTCATCCCGCCGGCAGCGCGCACCACGACGGCCTGCGCAACGCCGCTGTTCAGGTCGCCGTTGTGCGTGCCATCCACGAGCACAAGCTGCGCAGGATCCTGGTCTTCCACAACCGTGTCGAAGCCGCGACCGGGTTCGCCCGCACCCTGCCGCAGACCGCCTCCAAGGTCCACGACCCCATGCGCCGCGACCACCTGTGGTCGCACGCCGTCTACGGCGAGCAGGACGACACCGTGACCCGGTCCCTGCTCGCCGCTTTCGACGACCCCGGGCAGGACGTCGCGGTCCTGTCGAACGCCCGCATCCTCAACGAGGGCGTCGACCTGCCCGACCTGGACGCGGTCGTCTTCGGCGCACCCCGCTACAGCACCATCGACGCCGTCCAGTCAGTCGCCCGGGGGCTGCGCCAGAGCCCGGGCGCGGGCAAGCGCACCACCTTGCTGATTCCCGTCTACCTGCCCGAGACCGGCGACGGCGCCGACATCCTCGAAAGCTCCGACTTCGCCGCCCTGATCGCGATCCTGCAGGCGCTGCGCTCACATGACGAGTCGTTCATGGACCGCGTCACCCTGCCCCCGCCGACCCACCACAACTCCCTGATCACACGCGACCTGCTCTACAGCGACCCCGAACGCGCCACCCAACTCGCCCGTGTCCTGGGCCTGAAGGTACTCATCCCCGCCGCCGGGACCTGGACCGAGGGGCTGCGCTCCGCCACCGGTTACCACCGCTCCTTCAACCAACTGAACGTCCCCTTCGACTACACCGACGAGGACGATTTCGGCCTGGGCCAGTGGACGGCCGCCCAGCGGCTTCACCACCTGCTGGGCACCCTGCCCGCCGAGCATCGCACCGCGCTGGAACGCCTCGGCATGAGCTGGACACCGCCCACCCTCGTCCAGGGCATGCTCGACCACGCCCGCCTGTTCGCCCGTACTCACGGCCACCTCGCCGTCCCCACCACCACCGTGGTCGGCGGATACGCGTTGGGCAAATGGCTGGGCACGTGCCGCACCCGCGCCGGCGCCGGAAGCCTGGACGTCGAGGTGCAAAGGGCCCTGGACCGGATCGACCGGTGGTGGAACCCGCCCTGGCCCCCCGCCTGGCAGTCCTACTACGCCCTGGCCAAGGCCCGTTACCCCGGCCCGGGCCAGATCTGGAACCCGGCCACGCGTACACCTTCCCAGCACGACCGTGCCGCCGCCCACTGGCTGACGAACCAGGAGAGAGAGTTCTTCCGCCTGACGCCCGAGCAGCAGGACCTGCTCCTGCAGATCGGAGCGCAACCCGACACCAAGATCCTGCTGCGGCCTGTCCGGGGCGTCGGCCATAGGGACGATTTCGTCCAAGGGCTGCCCTACGCGGCCCGTTTTCTCGCAGAGGAAGGTCACCTGGACATCCCCGCGGGCCACCAGGTCACGTGGAAGGGAAGTCGCGGCGGTCCCGCCGGCTCCTTCCCGCTGGGAGCCTGGTTCCATAAGCGCCTCGCGACCCTGGCGACCCTGCACCCCATGGAACACAGCGCTCTGAACGCGCTGCTTGAACTGGCCCGCCGCGCCGCCGAGTTCGGTCAAACCCCCGACGAGCCCCCTTCCCCACAGGCACGCCAGAGCCGGACACGGGCGGGAGCGGTCCCCCAGGATGCTGTCGCAGACCTCACCGGCCGCCCCCACGCGTTGGCCGCCACCTACCGCAAGGCCCGCCGGGGCAAAACACCGACGGCCTTCGTCCTGGAGCGCGCCGACGGGTGGAGCGCGCGGGTCGACACCTCCACCTGAGCTGTACTGAGTTTCGTAGAGTCCGGTGATCTTGGCTCAGGCGGACTGCGGGACTTGTTCCAGGCTCTGCCAGAAGTCCCGTTCGTACTCG
>NZ_JBHZEJ010000144.1:0-3464 GCF_042756365.1 Streptomyces sp. NPDC059092 | reverse complement strand
ACTCCGTACACCTCGGCGCAGTTGCACCACCCCGCATGGCGCAGGAGAAGGCCGGTCACCGTACCGAGGACCAGAGCGAGGGGTGAGGCGCGTGCCCATCCGCAGATGATCGGCGAGGAACAGTTCCGCGTGCACCGGGGTGTTCTGTACGACGAAACCGACCCCGGCGAGATGCCCGGCGCTCGCCGCAGGGCGGGAACCGAGCACCCGCACCGAACCCGAAGTCGACTCGACCAGCACAGCGGCCAGATTCAACAACGGTGATCTGCCTGCCCCGTTGGGGCCGGTCGGGCCGATCACCCGCCTCTGCGGGACACTCAGATCACGGCCGATCAGAGCCTCATATCGGCTGTACCGGTTACCGAGCCTCTCGGCTTCCAGCACCGGAGTCACGCCTGCCCCTGTCGAAGTGGTGTCCTACCGGATTGTGAGCGCGTCACGGCCTGTTGTTCCAACGGGCTCCGCCGCGTGGCCGGACGCCCGCACCGGACGAAAGCGCACCGTCCGGCAGAGGCGCCCGTACTTTCAGCGGGTCCTGCATCTCCTCACGCTCTCGCGCAGGATGGATGCCCCACATCGGTCCCTGGGGTGGGTGCAGTGCGTCCGCCCCGGTGCCGCCCGAAGGATTCGGCGGCGACTCGCCGCGCCTGCACGTCGAGACCGTCGCGGACACCGAGCTGGTCGCGGCGGCGCCGTCGACGGGAGAGTTCGCCGGACGCACCACGGTGCACGTCGACGAGCTGGTCGACGCCGTGTGGATCGCCACCCCGTCACCGAGCTCCGAGCCGCTGCTCGGCGTCTGGCCCGGCCTGCCCAGCCGGCCGGCCGCGCATCGTCCACTCCGCGCGCGACTGGCTGACCGAAGCTCCATCCGATCGTCGCCGGCTTCGGTGTGACGACGGTGCCGTGCCGCCTCTCACCGGCGCTGCCACCCCGGGTGAGCCTGCTGCGAGTCGACGGCGCACCCCCGAGATCCGCCGGGTGCTCGTGGCGCGCCTCCCCGGCCACCCCGTCCCGGCTGTCACGGCCCTCACCCGCGATGACTTCGATCGCGTGAACCGCCGCCAAGGCCGCGCCGCGCACGATCGCGTGCACCCCTCCTCCTCCGGGGTGGGCACCACGGTCACCGTCAGTCTGTACCTCACGGTGAGTGCGATCGGCTTCGGCGGCTGTCATCAGCCCGCCCGAGCGCTCGGGCCCCAGCTGCTTCGCGTCCGGCGGAGTGGGCGAACAGGCGGATCGCGAGCTGGAGCCCGGTCCGCAGGTCGGTGGTCTTCCTGATCCCCGGGGTCTGACCGCCCCACAACGACGCTGAAGGTGAAGGGGATCCGGGCGGCGGCGCGGCAATACGTACAGGCTTTGGCCGGCCAGCTCTGCTTCCTCGTCCCGCGGCGTTACTTCCGGCCGTATCGTGTTTAGGCCGGCCCGGAGAAAGTGATCATGGCCCCGGGGCTCCTCATCCCCTGGCTCCAGAGCAAACTGACCTCCGGGGTGGGTCCAGAGCGCCGGGCTCTCCTCCAGCACTGCTCGGCACGTACCGCACGCACCGAGGAGCATGCCGGCAGCCACCGTCAGAACCCGCGGGCGGCCGCGTCGGCGTAGCGGCCGGAGCAGTCGGCGGCGAGCTCGTCCTGGACGACGGAGTCGGCCTCCGGGGCGTAGGTCCCAGAGGTGGCGGCGAGCAGCTGCGCGGTGCGCTCCCACTCTCTGGCTTCGGCGGGGCCGGTTTCGCCGTCCGCGGAAATCGCGGTCTAAGGGTCCTGGGTTCCGAGGGCGGTGCGGATCTGTGCGAATCACCGGCTGCCGCCCCCGGAGTGTTGAAGCCCGTCTGCCCGGACCGTGTGTCAGACAATGGCGAGCCGCGCCACCAGCAGCTCCACCCTCCGCTCGGCTTCCGCCGTCGGCAGCCGTCCCGCCCGGGTCAACGTCGCCAGCCCGTGCAGGGAAGCCCAGAACACCTCGGTGAACAGTCCCGGGTGAACACCGTCCCCGGCGACCTCGCCGAGGCTTTCCAGCAGCGCGGCGAAGGCGTCCTTCAGCGGCTCCGGAGTGTCCTCGGCCGCGAAGGCCAGACCGCCGTCGAGCTGGAACATGGAGTCGTAGACCGCCGGGTTGCGTTCGGCGAAGTCGAGGTAGGTACGAGCGAGAGCGGTGACCCGGGTGCGGGGGCCGTCCGCGGCCGAGGTGGCGGCCCGCAGCGCCGAGGCCATCTCGGCGGCGCCCTCCAGAGCGACAGCGCCGATGATCTCGCGCTTGCCGCGGAAGTGGCTGTACAGGACGGGCTGGCTGTATTCGATGCGCTCGGCGAGCCGACGGGTGGTGACCGCGTCCCAGCCCTGCTGCTCGGCGAGTTCGCGGGCTGTCGCCACGATGAGGCGCTCGCGGGCCGCCCGTTCGCGTTCCTTGCGTTCCTGTACCGACATGACCCAACCCTAGCATCGCTAGACAAGAGAGCGATAGCAGAGCTAGCGTTACCTCGTCTTCTAGCAGCGCTAGATCCCAGGAAGGGTCATCATGCTCAACACACTCGGGGTCTTCACCGTCGTGGTCGTAGGCCTGATGGTGGGGGTGGAGTTCTCCGTCGCCTTCGTCATGAACCGGATCCTCGACGCCCTCCCGGAGGACAGCGGCCAGCTCGGCCGCGCACACGGGGGCCGAATGCTCGGCTCCGTAATGCCGGTCTGGTACATCAGCTCGCTCGTCCTGAGCACCGTCTGGGCCATCGCCGGATGGCATCGCCACGGCACCGGCCTGGTCGTCACCGCTGGTGCGTTGCTGATCCTCAGCGTGATCATGTCGGTCCTGCTGCTCGTCCCGATCAACAACCGGGGCAAGACATGGACCCCTGACAACCGGCCCGACGACTGGAAGGAGCAGATAAACCGCTGGGACCGCTACCACTACGTCCGCGTCGCCGTCCTCATTGCCGCCTTCGCCCTGCTCGCCGCCGCCCTCGCTTGATCCCGCAGGCCGCGACCGCACAGGCGGCAGGCACTCCTCCGCGACAAGCGCCGTACCGGAAGCATCGACTCGAGCCGAACCCGCGTGTCGCCCGAGGATCCGTTGGCGGTGAAGCCGAGGATGGCCCGGATTGTGATGACGAGCCCGCGCGAAATGGTCGCACGGGCTCGCCTGTGCTCTGACCTGCGGTAGCCACTCCGGCCTCGGACTCCTCCACCAGGGCGGCCCAGAGGCGCTTCTGGGGCTTCGTCCGACGCCGGAGCGGTAGCGGTCCGCTGTGCGCCGCGAGGCGCACAGACGCTCGGCCACGGTCCAGGTGGTCCCCTTGGCCCACCTGAGAAGGGAATTAGTCTGGGCTCGCGGTGATTTCGGTGCGGGCCGGGTGAACAACGCTGCGGGTCAATACACCTAGTGTCGCGTGTTTGAAGTCTATTTACGCTTGATCTTGTCGAGGATCTGGTCGGCGGTCTTGGTCCAGGTGAAGGGCTGGCAGCGGCTGTTGT
>NZ_JBHZEJ010000143.1:0-3876 GCF_042756365.1 Streptomyces sp. NPDC059092 | reverse complement strand
ACACCGTGTTGCCCGGGGTGGTGGTGGTGTGCTACCACCACCAGCCGGCCCACGGGGGCCACTGAGGGGACACGGCCACACCGGAGTTCGCCGGCGCGGGGCGCTGGGGCCCACCCCCGTGAGGCAGCGGCGCCCGGCGCTTTCACGGCCCGGGGCCGTTGTCGTCGTGCCAGCGAGGTCGATCCTGTAGGTGAGGCGGGCGGAAGTCAACTATCGTGGATTAGCAGATGGGTTGGAGGTGGAAATTCCTCGCCTCTTGCGTCGTTTGGCCCGCTTTTTCACAACGATCGTGTAAATCGATCGAGTGGCCTGATCCCCGTCGCGGGCGGAAGAGTTCTATAGTCCGATCCATGGCCACCACCGATTCTCCACACTCAGAAGCGTCGGCACCCCGTCCCGGCGAGGATGGGGAGACGGCGTCCTCGGAGCCTCTGGACTTCGCCGCCCGCTTCCGGCGTGTGATCTCGGTGATATACCCGAAGGACCTGGGGCGCCCCTGGCGCGACTCGGAGATCGCCGAGGGGACGGGCCTGAGCGGTACGTACATCGGGAACCTCCGCAAGGGCACGCAGAAGCCCAGCCTGGAGAACGCGGTCAAGATCGCCAAGTTCTTCGGCGTCCCGCTGGACTACTTCAGCGACTCCGCCACCGCTCAGGCCGTCGAGCGTGACCTGCGGAAGATCGAGGCGCTGCGGGACGCCCGGGTGGAGCGCATCGCGATGCGGGCGGCCGGACTGCCTCCCGCGATGCAGGACGCCGCCCTCACGGTGGTGGAGCAACTGCGCAAGGCGGTCGGGCTGACCGAGGGTCACACGGAGGGGCGGTCCCGCGGCCGTTCCGACGGCCTGCCCGGTGGGCGGTCCGACGGCCGCTCCGGGGGCCGGTCCGGTGGCCTTTCCGACGGCCGTTCCGAGGAGTGACCGACAGCGGGCGAACCGCTCTGGGACACTGGCGCCTTGCCGTAACGGGCGCCGACGCCGAGGGCGATGGGGAGAGCGTGGGAGATCTTGGGCGAACCCGCCGCCGTATGCGGGCCATGGTCAGGGAGCTGGACCTGCCGCGTACACGCACCGTCGAAGAGCTGTGCGCGGCGGTCGCCGACCGGACCGGCCGCCGGGTCGAACTCGTCCCGCGCCGGATGCGGGTGGGGGAGCCCTCGGGTTTCGTCGAGCGCCGCGCCGCCGCCGACCTCGTCCACTTCGAGCAGGAGACCTCGTCCCTGCACCAGGCCCACATCATCTGCCACGAACTCGCCCACCTCCTGTGCGGACACCTCGCCGAGGCGCCGACCGCCGACGAGGAGACGGCCGAGGTGGACCTGCCCACCCTCGACCCCGACCTGGTCAGGCTCGTGCTCGGCCGCTCGCACTACGACGAGGCGGCCGAGGAGGAGGCCGAGATCCTGGGCGCCGAGCTGACGCGTACCCTCGTACTGGCCCCCGGCGCCGGGACGACATCCCAACTGGCGCCGGCGATGGAACACCGCAAAGGACAGCATGTCTGACATACGGGGACGGGATGTCAGGCATAGCTGACATATCCCACATATCCGCGGCCGGCCCGGTTCTCGGGGCGCCGCAGATACCTGACGCGCCGTTCAACGTCGTCTACCTCGGCATCGGCACGGTGGCCTGGGTCGTCGCCGCCCTGAAGATACGGGCCTGGCGCCGCGACCCGAGTCCGGGACTGCTCGTCGTCACCCTGTCGATCGCCGCGCCCGCGACCGCGTTCGTCGTCGCCGCCCCGGTCGTCTACCGGCTGCTCGACCGGCTCGCGCACCGCCCCAATCTGGCCACGCTCTTCGTCTACCTCGGCATCATGGGGTTCTCCGCCGCCGCCGTGGTGCTGGCGCGGATGTGGACCCCGCCGGAGGACCGCGTCGGCGCGCTGGTGTGGGACGAGGCCACCGTGGCGACCTGGCGCCCCGTACGGGTGCGCCTCACGGTGTTCGCCGTCCTCGTCGCCGCGATGATCGTGCTGTTCTTCGCGGGCGGGCCCACGCGCCCGGAGACCCCGCTCACCTTCGACACCACCTTCGCCGCGATCCCGTCGATCGCGGCTTTCCTCGTCCTCTACCAGGGCCTGTTCGGCTTCGCGCTCATCGACATCGGCCGCGTCTGCCTCCGGCACGCCGCCGGACTGCCGGACGGGCCGCTGCGCCGGGGCATCCGGCAGCTCGCCGTCGGGGCCTTCGTCGCCTGCGGATACGGCGTCAGCAAGCTCGTCGCGATCGGCGCGGCCGCCGCCGGGACCACCGGTACGGAGTGGCTGAGCACCGCCCTGGGCCCCGCGTTCGCCGCCCTGGGCGCCGTCCTCATCACCACCGGATTCGCCGGACCCGCCGTCGCCGCCTGGATCCGCAGGCGCCGCGACTACCAGGCCCTGCGCCCGTTGTGGGACCTCGTCTACCGGGCGGACCGGCGCCTCGCCCTGGAGGCGCCGCCCTCGGCCTGGACCGAGCGGCTGGCCGTGCGCGACCTGGAGTGGCGCACCGCGCGGCGCGGACTGGAGATACGGGACGGCCAGTTGACGCTGCGCCCGTGGGTCACCCCCGCGGTGGTCCCCGCCGCCACCGCGCTCGCCGAGCGGGCCGGCCTGGACGACGCCGACCGGGCGGCGCTGATCGTCGCCACCGCGCTGCGCTGCGCCGTCGAGGCGCTGAACACGGGGACGCCGCCGCGCCCCCGCGAGGACCAGGCCCCGCTGCCGGGGCTGGACGCGGAACCGGTGGAGGAGCGGGCGCATCTCGTACGGGTCGCCCGCCATCTGTACGCGCCGCTGACCGGCGAGGCGCTGGCCGCCGCCACGGCCACGGCCACGGAGTGAGTGGGGACGACAGGGATGACAGAGATGACGGAGACCCACGGGACGGACGAGACACAGGCGCCGGGGGATGCTCCTGGTACGGGTGACGCCTTCGCGCGGCTCGTGCTGGAGACGATGCCCGAGGAGTCCCGGTTGGGGCTCACCCTGGGCTTCGTCCGCACCTTCGGCATCCCCGGCATCGCCCGGGTCCTCCACTCCACGGGCCGGATGTACAACGAGCCGCGCGGCCGGGCCAAGGCGACCGGGGTGGCCATGTTCGCCCTGATCGGCCAGGGGGTGGAGAGCGCGGAGGGCCGGCGGATCGTCGAGGGGCTGCGCCGGATCCACGACCGGCCCGACATCACCCCCGAGTTGATGCGGTACGTCCTGGCCTGCTTCACCGTCTGCCCGCTCCGCTTCGTCGACGACCACGGCCACCGCGCGGTGACGGACGAGGAACGGGACGCGGCGTACGCCTTCCACGTCGACCTGTCCGACGCGCTCGGCCTCTCCGGGGACGGGGACGGCGAGAACGCCATGGATCAGAGCGCGGACGGCGCGGGGATGGCCGGTGTGGAGCGCTGGATGCGCGGGTACGAGAGCCGGCACTTCGCGCCGAGCGCCGAGGGCGCCGCGCTCTGGGCGGCCACCAGCCAGGGGCTGCTGGCGGCCCGGCTGCCCCGGCCGCTCGCCGGACTCGCCCCCGCGGTGGCCGCCTCGCTGCTGGACGAGCCGCTGCGTACGGCACTCCACATACGCCGCGCTCCCGCGCCCGTACGCGCCCTGGTCGCGGCGGCCCTGCGCGCCCGGGCCGCCGCCCGCCGGCGCCGTACCGCCCGTGACGCTGCCTGACGGACCGACGGATTCAAGGAGCGGGCGGCGCGGTGGGCCGGCCAATGCCCCCCCGCCGCCCCCGGGCGGGCCCCCCCCGGGGAGGGAGCCCGGGAGGGCCCCCCCGGGGGGGGGGGGCCCGCCGGGGCCAAACGGGGCGGGGGGGGGGCAAGCGGGGCCCACCCCCGGGGGGGGCGCCCGGGGGGGCGGCCCCGGCGGTGCGCACGGCCGCCCCGGGCG
>NZ_JBHZEJ010000142.1:0-3985 GCF_042756365.1 Streptomyces sp. NPDC059092 | reverse complement strand
TTTTTTTTATACCACCCCGGCCCGGGCCGCACCTTTTTGTCGGTGTGGGTGGGGGGGTTCCCCCCCCCCAACCAAACCCCGGTCTAGGTGTGTTTCCACAGCGCAGTGACTGCGCTGAGTAACCACAGCACCTGACGTGCACAGGGGCATCGGATACTGAAACCGCACCGCCGGCATCCGAAGATGCTTCCGGAGGGGGCGAGGGAGAGGCTGCTGGAGACGGTGAACGCCGCCCGGGACAGGCTGGTTGTCAGCTGGCTCGCCGACGGCGGGCTTCGTACCGGCGAGCTCTGCGGACTGCACCTGTGAGCGAGGGGGAGTTCGAGCGGTGGTTGGCTGACCAGCCGTCGCTGCCGGGCTATGGGGAGTGCCGCGCGGGCGTGTGCGATGAGCCGGCTGCCTCGCCGCTGGGGCTGTGCGGCGCACACGAGGGCGGCTACATCCGGGCCGGGCGGAGCGCGGCTGCCGAAGAACTTCTTCGCCACCTACGAGCGGCACGATCGCACTGTCCCGGTGACCTGCGAGGACCAGGCCGCCTTCCGTGCCTGGTGCCGCGCGCAACCGCCGGCGCACCGCACGGGACAGGTCAACCTGCGCGTGCTGCGGCCCTTGCTGCGGGCGGAGTTCCAGTGGGGCATGTATGTCCACGGCCTGCAGCCGATCGCCGTGGGGCACCTGACGTGGGTGCAGTCGCTCGCGGATGAGTGCCAGCGCCGCGACGTGGCGTCCCTGCCCGGCCTGAACCCGTCCGTCTTCCGCCGCGCCTACCACCAGCGCATGGTCCAGGAGATGCGACAGGCCCCTGCGGAAGGTCTGCTTCACCCCCTCCGACACCCGGGAGGCCGGCTATATCGAGACCGAGCGCTTCGGGGTGCGTTTCCCTCACCGCTCCAGCTACATCGGCCTGACCTGCGTCTCCCAGCGGTGGCTGCGCGACCTTTGGTGGGACCGCATCGCCGACGTGCCGCGCTCGCCCTCGTGCCCGCGCAGAACCGCCGCGTCGCGGATCTCGAAGCCCAGACCGCGGCTCCGGCGGGCTGATCCGACGTGACCGGCGGCCGTCACACCTCTGGTGAGGCAGCCGCCGACCGTGGCGCACACTTGACCGATGCCCACAGTCGATGAACCTGTTCGAGACGCGCGGGCGAAGCCGCCTCACCCGGCGGATGATGACCGCCGTGCATATCACCAGGGCACTACGCCGGACCCCGCTTCGAAGCGCCGGACACCGCCAAGATCACAAAGCACCCGCACACACCCTGACCTGCAAAAACGCCGGTCAGAGGCACATCTGCTAGCCCGCCTAGTACTCCAGCCGTAGATCGTGATCTCGGTGGTGAGGGGCGCCGAGGCAGCAGGTGGCCAGCGTCGATCATCTCGCCCGAGATCGCCCACGCCGTCGCGGGCGTCGGCTCCTTTTCCGTCTACCCGAGTTCACCGAGACGGAGGGCATCCCTTATCTCGCTGAGCTTCGCGGTCGTGGCCGGGGTCCGCTCCTGCGCTTGTTCAGCGAGTCGGAGGGCGTCGTCAATCTCGCTGAGCTTCACGGACGACAGGACGGCCGCCCGCTCTATCAGGTCGTCCCGGGACACAGTGGTCAGCCACGTGCACGGGGTGAAGCCTGGACGCGGGAACGCGAGCCGCAGCACGCCTTCGAACGGCAGTCCTTCACCGGCGCCGACCGTCACTTCGATGCCCAGACCGCTGATGTCGACGCCCGCCGGAGCGACGACCTGCATCACCCGGATCCCGGACGTGTCGTCTCCCGACAGCAGTACGACCAACCTCCGCTCGTCGAACTGGACCCACCAGACTTCGCCACATTGCACAAGTCCTCCAGACACATGACGGCAGACAGACGCTGCGCGACCCTGACGCGCTGTGGAGACGGGTGCGGCCACCGTTGATCATCGGTGTGTGAAGACTGAAGATCATGCGGTGACCGCAGGTCACAGCGTAGACCCTGCCCGCTGGCAGGAGGCGTTCGAGGGCCTGATGGCCCGGATCGCGGGCCGGTTCGCACGGGTCGAACCCCGACGTCGGGTCGGGCGGTTGGTGCTCGGGCTGCTGTCGGACGTGCCGCGCAAAAACTGCTGGACCCATCGCAGAGTGGGCCGGAGAGAGCACCCCGGACGGCATGCAGCACCTGCTCGGGCGGGCCAAGTGGGACGCCGACCAGGTCCGCGACGACGTGCGGGCCTACGTGGTGGAGCATCTGCGGGACGACCAGGCGGTTGTGGTGGTCGACGAGACCGGCGACGTGAAGAAGGGCACCGACACCGTCGGTGTCCAGCGCCAGTACACCGGCACCGCGGGCAGGATCGAGAGCGCTCAGGTCGCCGTCCATCTCGTCTACGCCGGCCGCCGCGGACACGCCGCGGCAGACCGGGAACTGTACGTTCCGCGTTCCTGGACCTCGGACCCCGCCGACCACTGCCGGGACGCCGGACTCGGTGACAAGACCGAATTCGCGACCAAACCGCAGCTTGCCACCCGCACGGTCACCCGATTCCTGGACGCCGGCCACCGGGCCGCCTGGGTCGCGGGAGACGAGGTCTACGGCGGCAACCCGACGCTACGCGCCGCGCTGGAAGAACGCGGCACCGGCTACATCCTCGCGGTGGCCTGCTCGCACGAAGTCACCACAGGCTCCCGGAAGTTCCGCGCGGACCCGCTGGCCAGGAAGGTGCCCAAGAGGGCCTGGCAGAAGCTGTCCGCAGGGAGCGGAGCCAAGGGCCACCGCCTCTACGACTGGGCCGTCATCGACCTCACCAGCCCCCGGCCCGGGAGCCGGCAGTTACTGATCCGCCGCAACCGCAGTACCGGCGAACTCGCGTACTACCGCTGCTACTCGCCGGCCGCCGCAGTGCCGCTGACCACCCTGGTGCGCGTCGCTGGATCAAGGTGGCGGGTCGAGGAGTTTTTCCAGTCCGGCAAGGGCCTGGCGGCCTTGGACGAGCACCAGGTCCGCCGCTACCCGTCCCGGTCCCGCTGGGTCACCCTGGCCATGCTCGCGCACGCCTTCCTCGCCGTCGTCCGCGCGAACGAACACGACCGCGATCCCGCACCAGACGCCCTCATACCGCTCACCTGCAACGAGATCCAACGGCTGTTCATCACGCTCGTCATCCGGCCCGCCTTTGACCCGGTCCACCGGCTCGGCTGGTCCGACTGGCGACGCCGCCACCAGGCCCGATCCCAGACCAGCCACTACCGGCGGCAAGCCGCTCGAACGTGAAGATCACGATTTACGGCTGGAGTATTAGCGCCCGGCTCAGGGGCGGCCGAGAGAGTGGTCGGAATTTCCGGTGACGAGTTCTCCGAGAGCCTGGGGGCCGCCCCGGAGACGGCGGTCGCGCTGGCTGACGCCGAACGCGCCGTAGGGGTAGCCGCCGGGCCTGGGGGTGCTGATCTCGTCGAGTGCGGTGGTGGCTCGGCCGTCCAGGGTGAGGTCGGCGGCAGCGATGCTGTCGTGGAGTTGCTTGAGGGTGCGCGCGCCGAAGACCGGTGCGGTGACGCCGGGGCGGTCGGCGATCCAGCTCAGGGCAACCTGAGCGGGGTGGCGCCGATCTCTCCAGCGATGCGGACGACCTCGTCGATGGTGGCCCAGTTACGTTCGGAGGCCGCGTACTCCGCCGACACGTACTGGTACAGCTCGTCGTCGGAACCGGCGTGAGCAGATGCTCGGCATCCGGTTCCCGGCGCCGGAGTACGCGACTGGTCCTCGGCACCGGGGCCTGATCGACGCCCTGGGGCTGGACGAGATCCGCAGCCCCGTAGTGATCGAGTTCCAGAAGGGCTCCGGCAGCGGGGTGCTGTCGTAGGCCGTCTCGTACCTGTCCTGGCTGGACTCGGCTCACCACGAGTTCGAGGCGCCGGTCCGGAAGGTGCTAGGGCGTGTCCGTAATGTCAGTCGGGGAGCCATAGTCGCAGGCAGGCGATGGTGACCAGGGCTTTGTAGTGGCGGGCTCGTTTGTCGTAGCGA
>NZ_JBHZEJ010000141.1:0-4054 GCF_042756365.1 Streptomyces sp. NPDC059092 | reverse complement strand
CCCCCGCCGCGCCGCCGTCTCCGCCTTCGGCATCAGCGGCACCAACGCCCACACCATCCTCGAACAAGCCCCACCCACCCCCGACACACCGACGGCCGAGCCGCGCACCACACCGCCCGCCCTGATCTCCGACGTGGTTCCCCTGCCGTTCTCCGCGCGTACCGAGCCCGCCCTGCGGGCCACCGCCGACCGGCTGCGGGCCCTGCTCACGGAGCCTGGCGCGCCGGGTCTCGCGGACACGGCCGGTACGCTGGCCGCCGTGGCGTCCCGTTGGGAGCGCCGCGGCGTCGTCCTCAGGACCGACACCGACTCCACCGCGCGGACACTGGCGATGCTGTCCGCGGGCGAACCGCCTTTCCGGGACGCCGCCGTGACCGGAACCACCGCCGCCCTCGGGCGCATCGCGTGGATCTTCCCCGGCCAGGGCGCGCAGTGGGCCGGGATGGCCGCGGAACTCCTGGAGTCCTCCCCCGTCTTCGCCGAGCGGATGCGCGCGTGCGCCGACGCCCTGGCCCCTCATGTGGACTGGCCCCTGCTGGAGATGGTTCTCGGTGCCGAGGACGACCCCCGGTGGGAGCGCGTGGACGTCGTACAGCCCGTGTCCTGGGCGGTGATGGTGTCGCTCGCGGCGCTGTGGCGCTCCTGCGGCGTCGTCCCCGCCGCCGTGGCGGGGCACAGCCAGGGCGAGATCGCCGCCGCCGTGGTCGCCGGGGCGCTGTCCCTCGACGACGGCGCCCGCGTCGTGGCCGTACGCGCCAGGCTGATCGCCGAGGAGCTGGCCGGCACGGGGGGCATGGCGGGGGTGGGCCTGTCGGCCGAGGACGTCGCGGCGCTGCCCGGGCCATGGGGCCCGAGGCTCTCCGTCGCGGCCGTCAACGGCCCCACCTCCACCGTCGTCTCCGGCGACGCGGACGCGCTCGACCGGCTGGGCGAGGAGTGCGAGCGCACCGGAGTGCGCCACCGCCGGCTCCCCGTCGACTACGCCTCCCACTCCGGCCAGGTGGAGCGCATCCGCGACCGGTTGCTGGCCGAACTGGCGGGCATCAGCCCGCGCGACGGCGACATCCCGCTGTACTCGACGGCGACCGGCTCGGTGCTCGACACCGCCGGGATGACGCCGGAGTACTGGTACACCAACCTGCGGGGGACCGTCCGCTTCGCCCCGGTCGTCGAGGACCTGCTGTCGGCGGGCCACGACATCCTCCTTGAGATCAGCTCACATCCGGTGCTCGTTCCCGGCATGCGGGAGACGGCGGAGACCGTCGGCACCGACGCCGCGGTGCTCGGCACCCTGCGCCGGGGGGAGGGCGGGGCGCCCCGGTTCCTCGCCGCCCTCGCCGGGGCCTTCGTCGCCGGGGCCCCGGTGGACTGGAGCGCGGTCGGGCCGGCGGACGGCGCCCCGCCGACCGGTGCCCGCGTCGCCCTGCCGACCTATCCCTTCCAGGGGCAGCGGTTCTGGCCGACGCCCGCCCGCCGCTCGTCCCCGCCCGACCACGCCGCCCTCGCCGGAGCCGGACTCTGGCAGGCGGTCGACGACGGCGACCGCGAGGCGCTCGCCGCCGAACTGGCCGTGCCCGCCGACAGGTCGGTGGACACCACGCTCACGCTGCTCTCCGACTGGCGCCGCCGCGCCCAGGAGTCGGCCACGCTCGACTCCTGGCGGTACGCCGTGACCTGGGCTCCGCTGCCCGACCGGGGTACGGTCCCGGCCCTGGACGGCCCGTGGGTGGTGGTCGCCCCGGCGGCGGAGGAGGCGGACGGGACGGTCGAGGACGTCCTCGCCGCCCTCGCCGCGGCGGGCGCGGACCTCCGCGTGCTGCGGGTACCCGCCGACGGCGCGGACCGCGCGGCGCTGGGCGCCGGCCTCGCCGGGATTCTGGACGACGGCCCCGCCCCGGCCGGGGCGCTGTCCCTGCTGGCGCTGGCCCCGTGGTCGGTCCCGTCCGCACACCCGGTGGTGCCCTGGCCGCTGGCCGCGTCACTCGCCCTGACCCAGGCGGTCCACGACGTGGGCTGCCCCGTCCCGCTGTGGACCGTGACCCGGGCCGCCGTGTGCGCCGCGCCCGGGGACCGCGCGCCCCTCGCCGGCCAGTCGTCGCTGTGGGCCCTGGGCCGGGTCGCCGGGCTGGAACATCCGGCCTCCTGGGGCGGGCTCGTGGACCTGCCCGCCGACCTCGGCACGACGGCACTGCGCCGGCTGTGCGGCGTACTCGCGGCCCCCGGCGACGAACAGGAACTGGCCGTCCGGTCCGCCGGCACCCTCGCCCGCAGGCTGGTGCCCGCCCCCGTAACACCTGCCCGCCCCGCACGCCCGTGGCAGCCGCGCGGCACCGTCCTGATCACCGGCGGCACCGGGGCGCTCGGCGCGCACGTCGCCCGACGGCTGGCCGGGCTGGGCGCCGACCATCTGCTGCTGGTGAGCAGGCGCGGCCCCGGCGCCGACGGCGTGGCGGACCTCACCCGGGAGCTCGGCGACCTGGGCGCCGGGCGGGTGAGCGTCGTGGGCTGCGACATCACCGACCGCGCCGCGCTCGCCGCGCTGCTCGCCGACGTGCCCGAGGACCTCCCCGTGACCGGGGTGGTCCACGCGGCGGGGGTCGGTGACACCACCCGCCTCGCCGACACCGACCTCGCCGCGTTCGCCGCCACCGTCGCGGCCAAGACCGAGGGCGCCCGCCACCTCGACGCACTGCTCGAAGGCCACGGCCTCGACGCCCTCGTGTACTTCTCCTCCGGTGCCGCGGTGTGGGGCAGCGAAGGGTCCGGGGCCTACGCCGCGGGCAACGCCTTCCTCGACGCGCTGGCCGAGGAGCAGCGGGCGCGGGGCGTCGCCGCGACCTCGATCGCCTGGGGCGGATGGGCGGGAGGCGGCATGGTCGACGACAGCGTCGAGCGACGGCTGAACCGGGCGGGTGTACGGTCCATGGACCCGGAATCGGCGGTCACCGCGCTGCTGCGCGCGGTCGAACACGACGAGACGACGGTGACCGTCACCGACATGGACTGGGCCGTCTTCGCCCGGTCCTTCACCGCCGCCCGGCCCCGGCCGCTGATCCAGGACCTGCCGGGAGTCGCCGCCGCCTCGCCCGAGGAGACGGCGCCGGAGGAAGACCGGACAGCTGAGCTGCGCCACCGCCTCGCCGAGGCGGACGGCGGCGAGCGGCGGCGGATCGTGCTCGACATCGTCCGCACCGCCGCGTCGCGGGCTCTCGGCCACGGCGACCCGGGCGCGATCGCGGCCGGGAAGCCGTTCCGGGACTTGGGGGTGGACTCGCTGACCGCCGTCGACCTGCGCGACCGGATCGCGAACGCCACCGGGCTCACCCTGCCCACGACCCTCGTCTTCGACCACCCCACGCCCACCGCGATCGCGGAGCTGCTGACCGGCACGCTGCTCACCGACGAGTCGCCGGCCCCGCCCGCCTCAGCTCACGGCACGGCACCCGCCGTACCGCCCGCCGTGGCGACGGGGAACGACCCGATCGCCATCGTCGGCATGGCGTGCCGTCTCCCCGGCGGCGCCGACACCCCCGAGGCGCTGTGGCGGCTGTTGGCCGACGGAACCGACGCGATCGGCGGATTCCCCGAGGACCGGGGCTGGGACCTCGGGGCGCTGCGCGCGGCCGTCGGCGACTTCCCGTTGGTCGGCGGGTTCCTCTCCGACGTGGCCGGGTTCGACGCCGGGTTCTTCGGGATCTCGCCCCGGGAGGCGCTGGCGATGGATCCGCAGCAGCGACTGCTGCTGGAGGTGGCCTGGGAGACGGTGGAGCGGTCCGGCATCGACCCTTCGTCACTGCGCGGAAGCGACACCGGGGTGTTCGTCGGCGCCGGTTCCCACGACTACGCCGACCTCGTGAAGGCGACCGAGGACGGCCGCGACTACGCGCTCACCGGGGCCGTGGGCAGTGTGCTGTCGGGCCGGGTCGCGTACGCGCTGGGCCTGGAGGGACCCGCGGTGACGGTGGACACGGCGTGTTCGTCGTCCCTCGTCGCCCTCCACCTCGCGACCCGGGCACTACGGAACGGCGAGTGCTCCCTGGCGCTCGCGGGCGGC
>NZ_JBHZEJ010000140.1:0-4247 GCF_042756365.1 Streptomyces sp. NPDC059092 | reverse complement strand
CAGGTTCGACAAGCGCGGCTACGTCTACCTCGGAACCGTCACCGCGGCCGCCCTCGTCATATGGCTCCGCTCATGATCGCCAGGACACTGCCTAGCGGAGGGGTGCAAGGTCCGGCCGGTGCTGGAGATGCCCGTCAGGGCTTCGTTGGGAGGGCCGCCGGGACGTCCGGCCGGGGCCGGGGCCGGACCGTTCCTTGCACCCTATTAGTAAGCAGTACAGGGTAGGCGTCGTCGTCCACGGTGGGGTTCCTCTGGGTGCTCAGGCGGGCAGGCCGGGCAGGACCTGGCCGTCGGTGATCTGAGTGCGGGCGGTCAGGGCGTGGCCGTCGCAGACCAGGTAGCGATCGCCGTTGTCGGCCTGGACGGTGTGAGTGGCAGGATCGGTGCAGGCCGCGTCCAGCCGGTCGTACGGACTTCCTCCATGGAAGGACGTACTCGGCTGCCTCAGTCACCATCCGGCTCGACGGTGCACCGTCTCATGCTGCGGGCTCGCCTCTGGATGACGTGAGCAAGGTCTCGAATGCCCTGTATGAGGTTGTCGACGGTCTTGCCAGGCGGGTGCTGGACACGGTTTTTCCGGGCAGTCGAACGCTGAGGGGCGTGACGCATGGGTCGTGCTCTTGCTGATCGCCCAGAACTGGCGGGACTCACCTGATCTGCCGGCAGACCTGAAGACGATGGTTGATGAGGCCCTTCCACTCTGATAGGCGGCAACGGGTGGATCGTCACCAGCCGAACTCGTCAGGTCACGGCTCCTGGTGTCCAGCTGCGCGGAGTCTGGCAGCGGCTTCTGAGAGCGGACGGCGCAAGATCCTTGTAGGCGGACAAGTCGGGTCCTGATCTGCGGACAGTTGATCTCCCTTTCCGTGGACCCATTCGTGTCGATTCCGAACAGGTGATCCCTCCGGGGGTTGGCTCGGTGCTGCCTGGCAGCGAACCAACTCATCCTCCGGAGGGATCGTGAAGAAGTCTGACAGGGAGATCATGGAAATCTTCGAGGCTCTCGACGCAACCGAGTGTGCGCATTCGGCGGCTGCGCTGGCGGGGGTCGATCCGAAGACCGTGCGCCGGTACGCACGAATGAGGGACGCGGGTCGCCCCACGGGCGGTCCGGTGAGCCGGCCGAAGGTGATCGACCCGTTCATGCCGAAGATCGAGGAGTGGGTCGACCGGTCGCAGGGCACGGTGCGGGCCGACAAGCTCCACGAACGCCTCCAGCTGCTTGGGTTCGCCGGGGACGAGCGGACGACGCGGCGGGCGGTCGCGCGGGCGAAGGAACGCTGGCGGGCCGGCCACCGTCGTACTTACCGTCCGTGGATCACCGAGCCCGGTCTCTGGTTGCAGTTCGACTGGGGATGGGGCCCGAAAGTGCCTGGTCCGGGCGGTGGAAGCGAGCGTGAGACGCTGTTGTTCTGCGCGTGGCTGGCCTGGTCGCGGTTCCGGGTGGTGATCCCGGTCTGGGACCGAACCCTGCCCACGGTGATCTCGTGCCTCGACTCCACGTTGCGGGCGATCGGCGGGGCACCGACCTATGTGCTCACCGACAACGAGAAGACGATGACCATCGACCGGGTCGCCGGGATCGCGGTCCGTCATCCTCAAGTCGTTGCCGCGGGGCGCCATTACGGCCTGCAAGTACACACATGTGTCCCGTTCGATCCCGAGTCGAAGGGCGGCTCGGAGGCCACCGTGCGCATCGCGAAGGCAGATCTGATCCCCACGTCCGTGAATCTGCGGGAGAAGTACGGCAGCTTTGCCGAGCTCCGCGGGGCCTGCGCGATCTTCTGCCAGCAGGTCAACACTCGCGTCCACCGCGAGACGGGCAGGACCCCGGCCTCCGCGCTGGACGTCGAACGCTCCCGTCTGCACCCACTGCCCATGGCCCCTCACACCCTCGCTCTCGGGGAGTCCCGCCAGGTGCTGCGGGACCAGACCGTCCGTTTCGGCTCGGTCCGGTACTCGACCCCGCCGGGCCTGGTCGGCCAGGAAGCCTGGGTCCGCGCGGACGGCGAGGAACTCGTCGTGGTGGTGGACCTGTCCCGGCTCGCACACCGGCCGGAGTGGATGCAGGGGCCGGCCGGTCTGATGGAAGTCGCCCGCCATCCCCTGTCCCTGCCCGGTCGGCCCGCCATCGACCTGGCGCACTATCCGAACCATCCTCAGGAGATGGACGGCTCCCCGCGCCAGCTCAAACCGAAACCCGTCAACGATGCCGAGGAAGCCTTCCTCCGGCTCGGCCCCGGGGCGAAGTCCTGGCTGATCGAGGCCGGCGCTGCGGGCACCACCCGGATCCGGGTGAAGATGGCCGCCGCTGTCGAGCTCGCCGCCCTCATCGGCCCTGCGGAGGTCGACCTGGGCCTGGGTCTCGCGGCGACCGCGGGCCGGTTCGCCGAGGACGACCTGATGTCCATCGTCCAGCACCGTCGGCACGGCACCCGCCCCGCCGATCTCGTCGTCGCCGACGAGACACACTCCGTCCAGCCCGGCACCTCCGCCTGGGCCGACTTCGGCCGCCCGGCTTCCTGATCCACTGTTCCCGGGCCGCGAAGCGGCCCGGGAACAGTAAAGCCCGAACAGTACACCGCAGAAAGGCAGTTGATGATGCCCACCACTGCTGTTGCCGATCCGCCCGAGATCGTTCCAGCCCCGTACCCGGTTCCTCCGTCGCCGACACCGCCGCCGATCCCCGCCGAGCTGGAGACCGTCCTGAAGCGGATGAGGTTTCCGTACTTGCGCCGGGCGGCCCCCGAGGTCCTCGCCACCGCTCGCTCGCAACGCTGGGACCCGGCCGAGGTGGTCCGGATTCTGCTGGAGGAAGAGATCAAGGGCCGGGACGAGGCCACTCGCCGCAACCACCGCCGGCTCGCCCAGCTCCCGTCCGGGAAGACTTTCGGCTCCTGGCGGGAGACGGATTCCTCGATCCCGGCGCCGACCCAGCACGCGCTGATGACGCTGGAGTGGATCTCCCGGGCAGAGAACTTGGCGGTTGCCGGGCCCTCCGGCACGGGGAAGAGCCACCTCGCCGAGGCCCTCGCGAACAAAGCGATCGACGAAGGCATGAAGGTCTGCTGGTTCACGCTGGAATCGCTCACCGCTCACCTGGGCCGGGCCACCGTCGACAACACCGTCGCCAAGGCCGTCGCGAAGATCACCCGGTGTGACCTCATCGTCGTCGACGACATCGAGATGCTTCCGTCCGGACAGGCCGCCGCCGAAGCGTTCTACCGCGTCATCGACGCCGCCTACGAACGCCGCTCGGTGATCGTCACCTCGAACCTGCACCCCTCAGGCTTCGACTCGATCATGCCCAAGACACTGGCCACCGCAGCCGTCGACCGGCTTCTGCACCACGCGCACATCGTCCTCACCGAAGGCTCCAGCCTGCGGCTGACCCAGGCCACCACCGGCCAGGGCGTCGTCCCACTGAGCGCGTGAACCGGTACCACCAGGGCCCTGGCATCCCTGCCTCCTCTATCCGACGCCTGCGGGCCAGTCTTCCCTCGCCAGGCCCATCTGCAGCGCGGACCAGGACTGCCCGTCCACTCGTTCCACATCGGGAAGCACCTGGTCCACGCGGAACCCGAGGCGTTCATAAAGCCGCACCGCGCTGCCGTTGTGGGCAAAGACCCCCAGCTCCACCCGCTCCAGGCCCAGTTGGGCAAAGGCGAACGTCAGCACTTGAGTCAGCAACGCGGCCCCGCATCCCTGACCGCGGACATCCGGGGCGACGAGCACCCGCCCGAGCCTGGCAGACACGCCATCAGCGTCCAACCGCAGCGACGCATGCCCCACGAGCTGGCCGTCCGGACCGACTCCCATCCAGGTCCGGCGCCCCGGCTCCACCACATAGGCGGCGAGTTGCCGATCATCCAACGGCCAGGTGAACCCAGGACCAGCCCACGTCAACAGCTCGGCCGGCCCGGATATCCACGACACGATCACACCAGCGTCCGCAAGGGTGAACGCGCGCAGCTCAAGATCGGCTCCCATACCCCGGGACACTACAGAGGCCAAGCACACCCCGGCCACCCCACGAGACCTACCCCAAACAGGCTGAGCGGTTAGACCAAACCGGGGACCAATTGTCACACCGGACAGGGAGATCAACTGTCCGCCCAGAAGGACAGCAAATGTCCGCTCACACGGATACAGCAGGCTCTGTCGCGAGTTCCGTGAAATCCAAGATGTCGATCACGATGACTCGTGATCATGCCGGGTGACTGTTGCTGAGCTGATCGCTGTGATGT
>NZ_JBHZEJ010000139.1:0-4878 GCF_042756365.1 Streptomyces sp. NPDC059092 | reverse complement strand
CCAGGTCCGCCGCTACCCCGGCTGGCACCGCCACATCACCCTCGCCATGGCCGCCCACGCCTGCCTGACCGTCCTGCGGGCCCGCGCGCTCGACACGGAGAAAGCAGAAACGGATCCTCCCAGCTCATCGCCCTGACCCTCCCCGAAATCCGGCGACTGACCACCCGCCTGACCCGGCCCCGCGCCAACCTCATCGACCATGTCCTGCACTGGTCACACTGGCGCCGCCGACGACAGTTCCAAGCCCGGATCAGCCACTACAAACGACGCGGCCACACACCACCAGAAACTGCCCACACATCAGAATAAAGACCGTTGCAGTACTAGCGCGGGAGACCCAGGTGCCTCCCGCGCTGTCCGGTGTGTCGATCCTCCCTCTAGTTACGACATCTAGATGGCTCTGACGTGCTGTGCTTAGAGTTGCCAGAGGAGACCTTGGTTCTACTGCTGAGCTGGGATGGTATGCGTGTCTCGATAATCGCGCCTGGTAAGCAAGGCATCTGACCTGTGGTGCTGTAGTTAGCTGAATAATGTCGCAACTAGAGAGATAATTAGCTTGGCTAACGCATCAATGACGCAGGTAAGTAGATGCGGCATATGTGGTGTTTGGTGACGGTATGAGGTTGACCGGACAGCCCCTGCTCGACAGTCGCAGCGACCGGCTCGAGAATCACAACAGGCATGGACGCAGCCCCAGTCTGCGACATCGTTCGTGCTGGATTGCGTCTCCCACATCAGCGAGCAGCGCCCGCACGCCATCGACCAGTGGCTGGCTGCCGCCTCCACCGGCCTGGCCCGAGCCTCGGTGCCCGAGACAGCGAACCAGAACCTCAAAGCTCTGGTCTGGCAGGTCGGGACCTAACCATGGGGCAACACGTCCTCGCTCTCGTTCATCCTGACCGGGCTCCGCTGCGGCATCGCCATTCGCGACGACGCCGGACTCCGGTTGGAGGAGGCACTCGCCCAGTTCTACGCTGGCCCTGATCTCCCGGTCCGGTCACGGGGTGGCCGCAAGTCAACTCATGAAGCTATACAAGATCGCTCCTGACGGAGCAGGCGGCCGCTGCCCGCGTCGTACTCACACACCCAGGAAACTGAAGGCTCTCCCAGCTCAGGACTGCAGAGGGGCCCGACGCGGTTCCATACAGCCCAGGGCAGACCAGAGTCTCCACCGAACCTGCAGCGGTTCTCACCAACCTCCGTGGCTTTGCAGAGAAACGGTTTCCGGTTTCTCCGTACCAGCGCAGTTGTGGTGGGCCAGGATGGCCCCGGCAATGGCACCGCACTGCGAGAAAGGCCCCGATGACCAGCGATGACATGCGCACTGGACTGCCGCCTGCTTTCTTGGCGGCCCTGGCCGGGCAGGCGGGACCGCAGGCGCCGCCTGTGCGGTTGGCGCTGCAGCGGGTCCAGGATCTACCCGAGGGCACCGCGCGGGACGGCCTGCTGCTGGCGCTCCTGGAAGGCGCTTTGCGCGAAACGGCGCCGCAATGGCTCCTGGAGCAGGCCATCGAGTCCGGCCTGCGCGATGACCAGGACCTCCAGTGGAGCACCGCCGGGCAGGTGGCCGCAGCTGCCCTCGCACACCCCGAGTGCCCGGATCCTGTACGTGACAAGGCCCTGCACGCCTGCACCGCACCGCAGTTGGGCGCACTGGTGCGCCGCTCGCGCTCTGGCTGTTTCGCCGAAGCCGTCGCCGCCCACCTCGGGCAGCGCGAACCGGGGCCACAGCCGATGACGGTGGACCGGGTCAAGAACCCGGGAACCGCCGAACTGCTGCTGGCCGAACCCGGCCTGCCCGACGCTGTCCTTGCCGCGGCGCTCAACCTGCTGCCGACCCGGCCCGCGCTCGACGAGGCCGCAATGACCGGCGGGGACGGCGATCGCCCAGCCCAGGTCTTCCGGGCGTACCGGGACGCGGTGAAGGCGTGGGAGCAGATGTGGGGCTCCGTCGTGACCGCCCAGGTCGGCTGTGTGCGAAGCCTGTTGGCGTGGGCGGGGGACGGACCTGCGCGCAGCGTCATCCGCGACCACCTCCTGGGAACCCTTCCCTGGGACGTTGATCCGGACATCTTGGAGGAGGCCGCTGCAGAGGACCTAGCCGCATTCGCTACGGCAGAGGCCGTCACCCGGGTGTGCCGCTTGCTGGCGGCGGACACCCCAGTGTCAGAAGTCCGCAGCCAGCTCCGCGACGTTCTCTCTGCCCTGCCGCCCGGTGGCCGCGAGCAAGCCGAGCTCTACTTTGACGACGCGAACGAGCGACTCGTGCAGATCGGCGCTCGCGATGCGGTTTCGTGGGCTGCGGCACGCACGCACGGCACTTGGCGGTACCTGCTCGATCCCGCCCGGGCCCGGCAATGGGGCCAGTCACAGGCATGGCAGGCCTCCGAGGACGTCCTGGCCCGGATCGGCCGCAGCTTCGCCACCACGACGCTCGTCGCACTGCACCTGTGGGAGCCTGACCCGGGCCGCTACACCACCTCCCACGCGCACGAACTGCGGTGGCTGCACATGCTGCTGGTCCACCTGCCCCAGATCACCGACGACGTCCGCCAGCAGGCGGGCGCCGCGCTGCCGCACCTGCGGCCGCGCACCGGCTACAGCGCGGGCGCCTCCGACTACGAGGCACGCCAGCAGGAACGGGAGCTGGACGAACTGCGTGCCACGATCAGGCGCATGCTCAACGACACGGCCGCAACACACCGTGCCGCAGCCCTGGGCTCCCCGCAGGAGGTCACCGCTGCGCAGCTGGCGCGCGTCGACGACCAGACGCTGCGGGACTACCTGGAACGCCACCGCGGCGACGACCTCCTGGAGAAGGCACTGCTGTCTTTCATCTCCGCAGCGCACCGCTCCCAGTCTTTGTTCGCCGAGGTCCTCGCCCTGCACAGCGCCCCCGCACAGGCGCTGGTAAGGATCACCGCCGAGCTGCGCAGCCGGGTCGGCGGGGGACCGCAGAACCGTGAGCGCTGGACCCGGTCGGCCCTCGCCCTGCCGGACCCGTCCGAGGACCTGATCCGCGCCCTGCCTGCCTGGACGGCTCTGAGCATCGGCGGGAGCAGGTTCGACACTGCGCATCCACAGGTAACGAGGCTGGTGCTGGCCGCCCTGGGCGACAGCGAAGAGGCGTGGACCCGCTTCGCCGACAGCCCCGCCTCCTACGCCGGGCCCACAGCTTGGCTGCGGCTCGGCGATGTCCTGGATGCCGCGGTCAAGGGCGCCGACTGGCCTCGACCGCCTGCGGCCCACTGAGGTCGTCTGCTGCCGATCGCCCTCGCCTAAGCCGTTCCCGCGCCGGTGACACACCGCAGGAACGGCATGCAGGCGACGTGCCCCATCCTTCAGGCATGTCTGGCGCCGCCACGAGCGTTACTGGGTCTGGCCGATGCCATAGCCCAGCTGCTGCGCCCCCTGGCACAGCATGTCTACTGCGGGGCGTTACTGCTGGGCTTTGGGTGTCGTTCGCGAACCATTTGTCGGCATACATATGAACGTGCTCAGTCACGTACGGATGAACTGCCTACTTCACGACGCACCGAGGATTGCTCGTGGGCGGTCTATCGCCGGCTTGTGAGGGTGGCGGACGGCGGCGCTGCCGTCGACGCGCAAGGTGTAGCGCGTTACGTCTGGCGGGGTGCGCGGGAATAACAAGAGGCGGGTGGCGCAGCGCCTCTGTAACCCGCCGCCCGACGGTGAGGCGGTTGAGAGTGTATGACTGGCCGCTGTGGCCGCTAGTCACGCGTCTTCTCCTTTTTCGAGGCATCGTTGGTGCCAGCTTCCCGGTCGACAATCACACGTTTAAATTCGGGCATACCTGCGGGTATTTGCTCCATCGAGAAGTGGGCGCCATGCAGGTTGGAGCCATCGAACTTGGTTTTGACGGCGTAGCTTTGCCGAAAGTCTGCGTTGGGGGCCCAGGAGCCCGTGAAGTCGGCACGATGGAGGTTAGCGGCTCGCAGGTCAGCGCCGCCGAGGCGGGCATGGCGGAAGTTGGCCCGCTCGAAGTCAAGTCCGGTCAAGTCTGTGCGCCGCAGATCGATTCGTCCAGTTTCGTTGCGGATAGGGCGCCGTCCGAGCACGCTGATGGCGGCTTGCACGGGTTCGTCAGGCCGGGGAACGCCGAGGCCAAGTCGAGCGTGTTGGCGAATGAAGGCGGCTAAGACGGTTATCACCGTGTCGTGGTCGTCCTCGCTGTCGCGCATGATGCGCTCTAGGCTGTAGATCGCTCCGAGTCGCTGTGTGTCGTCCTGGGAACTGAGCAGCTTGATCGCTTCGACATAGCGGCCGGTTACCTGTCCTTCTCGGGTAATCCGTGCCTGCTCTGCGTCTCGATCGGCCGACATTTTGATTGTGGTCTCGAACTGCTTCTGGTTTTCTGCGAACTGCTCTTGCGCGTGCTGGAACTGTTTGCGTTCCAGGCGGTGTTTCTCGCGCGTGTAGTAGAGCCCGGCTGCGGTGAAAACGCCGGCTGCGATGGCGACGAGCATGGTGCGGAAGCCAGTGACGATGATCCCAGCCGACGAGACAAGCTCGCCGTTGCTGTCGCGGAGGTGGTGGCCTTCGATCCACCAGGGCCCCCATAGGAGCAGCACGATGAAGGCGGTCGCGCCGACTATGGCTGCGGTCCAAGCCCATCGCATGTGGCGTTTGCGCCACGGCTCGCGTTTCCGTTCGGACTCAGTCTGGCCTGTTTCTGGCTCGTCACCCATGCCCTGCATGATGTCCCTCCGGTGGGCGCGACATGCGGCGAATGGGGCTTTCAGCGCTGGAGTTGCGGGTCCTGCTAGTGTTGCGTGTTTGAAGTGGCTTTACGTTTGCGGTTTCGGGACAATGGAGCTGTGTATCTGGCCGCTGCGTTGCAGCTCCGTGAGGGTGACC
>NZ_JBHZEJ010000138.1:0-5304 GCF_042756365.1 Streptomyces sp. NPDC059092 | reverse complement strand
GCCCTGGCCGCCGCCCCCCACCTCCACGACGGGGCGGGGGACGGGCGGTACCGATCCCGGCCCGTCCCCCGCCCCGTACAGGTGGCGGAGCGATCCTGGATCAGCCCACCGGGGCGGCCGGGGTCTTCTCGACGCCCTCCCCGCCCTGCCTGCCGGCCTCGGCCTCCTCGGCGAGCCGCTCCATGCCGCTGGTCGTCTTGAGCGGCTTCTCCTTGATGAAGACCACCGCGACCAGCGCGAGCGCGGCGAACGGCGTGGCGACGAGGAAGAGTTCCGCCGTCGCGACACCGTAGGCGTGCTCCACGATCGCCCGCATCGGCGCCGGCAGGGTCGACATGTCCGGTACGGAGCTCTCACCGGAGCCGCCGGCCGGGGCCTGGCCGCTCTCGCCCAGGCTCTTGGTGATCTCGGCCGTCACCCGGTTGGCCAGGACGGCGCCCAGCACGCTGGTACCGATCGTGCCGCCCATGCTGCGGAAGAACGAGAGGACGGACGTGGCGGCGCCCAGCTCGGAAGCCGGTACGTCGTTCTGCGCCGCCAGGACCAGGTTCTGCATCAGCAGGCCGACGCCGACGCCGAGGACGGCCATGTACAGACTGAGCACTCCGAAGCCCGTGTCGGCGTCGATGGTGGACAGCAGTCCCAGGCCGGCCGTCATGATCACGGCGCCCGCGATCAGATAGACCTTCCACTTGCCGGTGGCGCTGATGATCTGTCCGGCGACGGTGGAGGAGACCAGCAGTCCGAGGATCATCGGCAGGCCCATCAGACCGGCGACGGTCGGGGTCTTGCCGAGGGAGATCTGGAAGTACTGGGAGAGGAAGACCGTGCCGCCGAACATGGCGACACCGACCAGCAGGCTGGCGACCGTGGTCAGGGTGACGGTGCGGTTGCGGAAGATGTCCAGCGGGATGACCGGCTCGGGGACCCGGGCCTCCACGAAGACCGCGGCCACCAGCAGCACCACACCCGTACCGGTGAGCGCGAGCGTCTGCCAGGACATCCAGTCGAAGCTGTTGCCCGCCAGGGAGGTCCAGATGAGCAGCGCGCTGACGCCCGCGACGATCAGGAACGCGCCCAGGTAGTCGATCTTCACCTCGCGGCGGACCGTGGGCAGCTTCAGCGTGCGCTGCAGCATCAGGATCGCGGCCAGCGCGAACGGCACCCCGATGAAGAAGCACCAGCGCCAGCCGAGCCACGAGGTGTCCACCATGACACCGCCGACCAGCGGTCCGGCGACCGTACCGACGGCGAAGACCGCGCCGAAGATGCCCGCGTACTTGCCGAGGCGGCGCGGCGGGATGACCGCGGCCATCACGATCTGGGCGAGGGCGGTCAGACCGCCCGCGCCGATGCCCTGGATGACCCGGCTGAAGATGAGCAGGCCGACGCCCTGCGAGAAACCGGCCAGCAGCGAGCCCACGACGAACAGCGAGAGCGAGAGCTGGAGCAGCAGCTTCTTGTTGTAGAGGTCGGAGAGCTTGCCCCACAGGGGCACGGTCGCCGTCATGGCGAGCAGTTCGGAGGTGACGACCCACGTGTAGGCGGACTGGCTGCCGTGCAGGTCGGCGATGATGCGGGGCAGGGCGTTCGCCACCACCGTGCCGGCCAGGATCGCGACGAACATCCCGGCCATCAGGCCGGACATGGCCTGGAGTATCTGGCGGTTGGTCATGGAGGTCGGCGCCTGCTCCGGCGCCTCTGTAGCACTCAAGGTGTCCTTCTTCGTGTTCATTCGGTTCGAGGGCATGCGTGTCAGGGCGGTCAGCCGTCGGTCCGCGGCTGGGTCAGCCCGTCCGAGAGATGGCCGAAGACGCGACGGAAGGTGTCCGGAAAGGATTCCGAGTCGCCCTGGGCGCACCAGTGTTCGATGGCGACCCGTACGGCCGTGGTGGTGACCGCGGCGAGCAGCCGGGGGTAGAGACCGAGGTGCGAGGTGTCAGGGCCCTTGCCGCAGGATTCCGGCGGGCCCGGCGTCTTCCCGGTGTCCGCCACCGGTTCCGGAGCGGGCGGCGAGCCGAGCCGTTCGGCGATCGTCTGCGCCAGTTGGACCTCTTCGGCGACATGGGCGCCCATGCCGCGCAGCAGCAGATGGGGCGAGCGCTGCAGCACCGTGCTCCGCAGTTCCCAGATCTCCTGGCTCTCCTCCACATGGGTCAGTTCGGTGGCCAGCGCCTCGCGCACCGCTTCCATGGCGGTCAGCTCGGCCGGCGCCTCGCGCACCGCGCGCCGTACCCGCTGTCCTACGGTGCGGTCGATCATGACGAACGCGTCGTCATGACTGTCGAAGTAGTTGAAGAACGTACGCGGCGAGACCCCGGCGGCTTCGCTGATCGCCTCGACGGTGACGTTCTCCGCCCCGTGTACGGCCGCCAGCCGCACCGCGGCCTCCGACAGCGCCGTCCGGGTGGCCTGCTTCTTGCGCTCTCGGAGACCGGGCGCCGCACCTTCACTCTGCACATCATGCAGAGTATGCAAAAATGCACGGTCCGCAAAATTATTTCCGGTTCCTGGACGCCGTAGCATGATCCGTATGGAGCAGCGCGCGTGGGACGGGAAAGGGCGGGTCGTCTCCGCCGTCGGACTCGGCACCTGGCAACTCGGCGCGGACTGGGGTGAGGTGGCCGAATCGGACGCCTTCGCCGTCCTGGACGCGGCGGTCGAGTCGGGTGTCACCTTCTTCGACACGGCGGACGTGTACGGCGACGGGCGCAGCGAGCGGCTCATCGGCCGCTACCTGAAGGACCGGCCCGACGCCGGAGTGTTCGTCGCGACCAAGATGGGGCGGCGCGCCGAGCAGCGGCCGGAGAACTACTCCCTGGCGAACTTCCGCGCCTGGAACGACCGTTCGCGGGCGAACCTCGGGGTCGACACGCTGGACTATGTACAGCTCCACTGCCCGCCCACGCCCGTCTACGCGTCGGACGAGGTCTTCGACGCGCTCGACACGCTGGTCGAGGAGGGGCGCGTCGCGGCGTACGGCGTGAGCGTCGAGACCTGCGCCGAGGCGCTCACCGCCCTCGCGCGTCCCGGTGTCGCGGGCGTGCAGATCATCCTCAACCCGTTCAGGCCCAAGCCGCTGGAGGAGGTCGTGCCGGCCGCCCGCGCGGCGGGTGTCGCCATCGTCGCGCGGGTGCCGCTCGCCTCAGGGCTGCTCTCCGGCCGGTACACGAAGGACACCGTCTTCGCCGCCGACGACCACCGTGCGTACAACCGGCACGGCGAGGCGTTCGACCAGGGCGAGACGTTCTCGGGCGTCGACTACGCCACGGGGCTGGCCGCCGCGGTCGAGTTCGCCGCACTGGCGCCCGAGGGCGTGACGCCCGCTCAGGCCGCGCTGCGCTGGATCACGCAGCAGCCCGGGGTCACCAGTGTGATCCCCGGCGCCCGCTCCGTCGAGCAGGTCCGCGCCAACGCGGCGGCCGGCGCGCTGGAGCCGCTGCCGCCCGCCACCCTGGACGCGGTGCGGGAGCTGTACGACCGCCGTCTGCGCTCCTCGGTCCATGGACGCTGGTAGGGGCGAAAGGGTGATTGTGGGCCGAACGCGGTCCGATCGCGCGGCACAGACGCAAGAGTTGGTCGTTTCTGTGGCTGTATCGCGTCGCGCACTGTAGCGTCTTGATCAAGCTGTCGTGGTTCCGAAGTACCGCTCGCCCGTGACGTGCCGTCACGGGCGTTTGTGCTGTTCAGCGTCTCTAAGGACCAAGGCGATCACCTCCGGTTCCCGTAGCGTGCGGGAACCATGCGTCTTTTGAATCGGAGACTCATCATGGCCAGTGGAACAGTGAAGTGGTTCAACTCGGAAAAGGGCTTCGGCTTCATCGCCCAGGACGGTGGCGGTCCTGACGTGTTCGCGCACTACTCGAACATCGCGACCTCCGGCTTCCGTGAGCTGCAGGAGGGCCAGAAGGTCACCTTCGACGTCACGCAGGGCCAGAAGGGCCCGCAGGCGGAGAACATCCTCCCCTCCTGAAGCGGGGCACCAGGGCGCCGGTCCGGTGGATTCACTTCCACCGGGCCGGCGCCCGCCGCGTTGTACGGGGCCGTCCGCCGGCCGTGTGCCCGCCGGGGTGCGGTCAGGCGGCGGTCTCCCGCGCGGGGGGCGCCGCGGTGTCCCCGCCCCCGGGCAGGGCGAGGTTCCAGGCGGTGATCACCGGGCGGTCGTGCTCGGTGCCCAGCCGCGAGACGGTGCCGGTCGCGAGGTGGAACAGCGCGCCGGCCGCGGGCGCCAGACCGAGATAGCGCGCGGTCAGCACCCGCAGGAAGTGGGCGTGCGCGACGAGCGCGACATCCGCGCCGTCCCCCGGATCGAGCGCCGCCAGCGCCTCCGTGAGGACGCGGTCGGCGCGGTGTCCCACCTCGCCGGGGCCCTCGCCGGGCTGACCGGCGGGGCCGGGAACGACGCCGTCGGTCCACAGGTCCCAGTCGGGGCGGGTGCGGTGGATGTCGACGGTCGCGATGCCTTCGTACCCTCCGTAGTTCCACTCCCGCAGATCCGGTTCCACCCGGTACGGGGCGAGACCGGCCAGCTCGGCGGTGCGCCGTGCGCGGGCCATGGGGCTGACGAGCGTGAGGCCGATACGGCGCTCGCGCAGCAGCGGTGCCAGTGAGCGGGCCTCGTCCTCGCCGCGCCCGGTCATCGGGAGATCGGTGTAGCTGGTGTGCTGTCCGGACAGGGACCAGGCGGTCTCCCCGTGCCGTACCAGGATCAACTCGCCCATGGTGGAGGCCCACTTTCCTGTTCGCCGCGCTCGTGCCGTGTGGCCGCGCGGATCCGAAGGGAAGAACCAGGCGGGCCGTGATCGCATTCCGTCGGGCTCAGTGTCTCGTGTTCCCGCCCCGGTGACCTGGCGGGAATGCCGTCGGCGGCTGTCGCGTTACACCGATGCGCCGCTTGATGGACATGACATCCAGTTCCGCGGGCGGCGTGACCGTCCAGGACCATCGAGGAGGGAATCCCGCATGAAGCCTCGTATCCACCCCGTCTCCCGCCCGGTCGTCTTCCGGGACCGTGCCGGGGGAGTGGCCTTCCTGACGCGCTCCACCGCGGACTCGGAGCGGCGTGTCGAGTGGGAGGACGGGAACACGTACCCCGTCATCGACGTGGAGATCTCCTCCGCGAGCCATCCCTTCCACACCGGCGCCGGCCGCGTGGTGGACACCGCGGGCCGGGTGGAGCGCTTCGAGCGCCGCTACGGCAGGGGCGGCGCCGCCCCGCGCGGCTGACCGTTCGCACGGGAGGAGCCCGGACGCGCGCAACCGTCGCCGAGGTGGCCGGGGGGGGGCCATTTAAAGGTAATACGC
>NZ_JBHZEJ010000137.1:2486-5306 GCF_042756365.1 Streptomyces sp. NPDC059092 | reverse complement strand
CCGAAGGGAAGCGCCCGGAGGAAAGCCCGCGAGGGTGAGTACAAAGGAAGCGTCCGTTCCTTGAGAACTCAACAGCGTGCCAAAAGTCAACGCCAGATATGTTGATACCCCGACCTGCCGAAACTTCTTCGGTCGGTTGAGGTTCCTTTGAAGAAACACAGCGAGGACGCTGTGAACCAACGGTCTTATTCCGACCGGTTGGTTCCGCTCTCGTGGTGCCTACCGGATGACCGGTAAACATTCACGGAGAGTTTGATCCTGGCTCAGGACGAACGCTGGCGGCGTGCTTAACACATGCAAGTCGAACGATGAAGCCTTTCGGGGTGGATTAGTGGCGAACGGGTGAGTAACACGTGGGCAATCTGCCCTTCACTCTGGGACAAGCCCTGGAAACGGGGTCTAATACCGGATAATACTTTCCTCCGCATGGGGGAAGGTTGAAAGCTCCGGCGGTGAAGGATGAGCCCGCGGCCTATCAGCTTGTTGGTGGGGTAATGGCCTACCAAGGCGACGACGGGTAGCCGGCCTGAGAGGGCGACCGGCCACACTGGGACTGAGACACGGCCCAGACTCCTACGGGAGGCAGCAGTGGGGAATATTGCACAATGGGCGAAAGCCTGATGCAGCGACGCCGCGTGAGGGATGACGGCCTTCGGGTTGTAAACCTCTTTCAGCAGGGAAGAAGCGAAAGTGACGGTACCTGCAGAAGAAGCGCCGGCTAACTACGTGCCAGCAGCCGCGGTAATACGTAGGGCGCAAGCGTTGTCCGGAATTATTGGGCGTAAAGAGCTCGTAGGCGGCTTGTCACGTCGGATGTGAAAGCCCGGGGCTTAACCCCGGGTCTGCATTCGATACGGGCAGGCTAGAGTGTGGTAGGGGAGATCGGAATTCCTGGTGTAGCGGTGAAATGCGCAGATATCAGGAGGAACACCGGTGGCGAAGGCGGATCTCTGGGCCATTACTGACGCTGAGGAGCGAAAGCGTGGGGAGCGAACAGGATTAGATACCCTGGTAGTCCACGCCGTAAACGTTGGGAACTAGGTGTTGGCGACATTCCACGTCGTCGGTGCCGCAGCTAACGCATTAAGTTCCCCGCCTGGGGAGTACGGCCGCAAGGCTAAAACTCAAAGGAATTGACGGGGGCCCGCACAAGCAGCGGAGCATGTGGCTTAATTCGACGCAACGCGAAGAACCTTACCAAGGCTTGACATACACCGGAAACGGCCAGAGATGGTCGCCCCCTTGTGGTCGGTGTACAGGTGGTGCATGGCTGTCGTCAGCTCGTGTCGTGAGATGTTGGGTTAAGTCCCGCAACGAGCGCAACCCTTGTTCTGTGTTGCCAGCATGCCCTTCGGGGTGATGGGGACTCACAGGAGACTGCCGGGGTCAACTCGGAGGAAGGTGGGGACGACGTCAAGTCATCATGCCCCTTATGTCTTGGGCTGCACACGTGCTACAATGGCCGGTACAATGAGCTGCGATGCCGCGAGGCGGAGCGAATCTCAAAAAGCCGGTCTCAGTTCGGATTGGGGTCTGCAACTCGACCCCATGAAGTCGGAGTTGCTAGTAATCGCAGATCAGCATTGCTGCGGTGAATACGTTCCCGGGCCTTGTACACACCGCCCGTCACGTCACGAAAGTCGGTAACACCCGAAGCCGGTGGCCCAACCCCTTGTGGGAGGGAGCTGTCGAAGGTGGGACTGGCGATTGGGACGAAGTCGTAACAAGGTAGCCGTACCGGAAGGTGCGGCTGGATCACCTCCTTTCTAAGGAGCATTTCTTACCGGACCTGGTCCGGTCAGAGGCCAGTACATCGGCGAATGTCCGGTGCTGGTTGCTCATGGGTGGAACGTTGACTATTCGGCATGATCCGTTGGGATCACTAGTACTGCTTCGGCGTGGAATGTGATGTCAATTGGTTGTGCCGGGCATGCTGTTGGGTGTCTGAGGGTGCGAGCGTTGCTCGTCCTTCGGGTTGCCGGCCCCAGTGAACTCGCCTGTATGGGTGGGGTGATGGGTGGCTGGTCGTTGTTTGAGAACTGCACAGTGGACGCGAGCATCTGTGGCCAAGTTTTTAAGGGCGCACGGTGGATGCCTTGGTACCAGGAACCGATGAAGGACGTGGGAGGCCGCGATAGGCCCCGGGGAGCTGTCAACCGAGCTTTGATCCGGGGGTGTCCGAATGGGGAAACCCGGCAGTCGTCATGGGCTGTCACCCGCTGCTGAACACATAGGCAGTGTGGAGGGAACGAGGGGAAGTGAAACATCTCAGTACCCTCAGGAAGAGAAAACAACCGTGATTCCGGGAGTAGTGGCGAGCGAAACCGGATGAGGCCAAACCGTATGCGTGTGATACCCGGCAGGGGTTGCGCATGCGGGGTTGTGGGAGTTCTTTTGATCGGTCTGCCGGCCGGTCGGCGAGTCAGAAACCGTATGGATAGGCGAAGGACATGCGAAAGGTCCGGCGTAGAGGGTAAGACCCCCGTAGCTGAAATCTGTACGGCTCGTTTGAGAACCACCCAAGTAGCACGGGGCCCGAGAAATCCCGTGTGAATCTGGCGGGACCACCCGCTAAGCCTAAATATTCCCTGGTGACCGATAGCGGATAGTACCGTGAGGGAATGGTGAAAAGTACCGCGGGAGCGGAGTGAAATAGTACCTGAAACCGTGTGCCTACAAGCCGTGGGAGCGTCGCGCATCGAGCTTGCTCGGTGCGTCGTGACTGCGTGCCTTTTGAAGAATGAGCCTGCGAGTTTGCGGTGTGTTGCGAGGTTAACCCGTGTGGGGAAGCCGTAGCGAAAGCGAGTCCGAATAGGGCGA
>NZ_JBHZEJ010000137.1:0-2387 GCF_042756365.1 Streptomyces sp. NPDC059092 | reverse complement strand
CTAGTAGCGCGCTCAAGACCCGAAGCGGAGTGATCTAGCCATGGGCAGGTTGAAGCGGAGGTAAGACTTCGTGGAGGACCGAACCCACCAGGGTTGAAAACCTGGGGGATGACCTGTGGTTAGGGGTGAAAGGCCAATCAAACTCCGTGATAGCTGGTTCTCCCCGAAATGCATTTAGGTGCAGCGTCGTGTGTTTCTTGCCGGAGGTAGAGCACTGGATAGGCGATGGGCCCTACCGGGTTACTGACCTTAGCCAAACTCCGAATGCCGGTAAGTGAGAGCGCGGCAGTGAGACTGTGGGGGATAAGCTCCATGGTCGAGAGGGAAACAGCCCAGAGCATCGACTAAGGCCCCTAAGCGTACGCTAAGTGGGAAAGGATGTGGAGTCGCAGAGACAACCAGGAGGTTGGCTTAGAAGCAGCCACCCTTGAAAGAGTGCGTAATAGCTCACTGGTCAAGTGATTCCGCGCCGACAATGTAGCGGGGCTCAAGCGTACCGCCGAAGTCGTGTCATTGCAGCATGAGGGCCAACGCCCGCTGTGATGGGTAGGGGAGCGTCGTGTGCCGGGTGAAGCAGCAGCGGAAGCTAGTTGTGGACGGTTCACGAGTGAGAATGCAGGCATGAGTAGCGATACACACGTGGGAAACGTGTGCGCCGATTGACTAAGGGTTCCTGGGTCAAGCTGATCTGCCCAGGGTAAGTCGGGACCTAAGGCGAGGCCGACAGGCGTAGTCGATGGACAACCGGTTGATATTCCGGTACCCGCTTTGAAACGCCCAGTATCGAATCCTCTGATGCTAAGCCCGTGAAGCCGTTCCGGACCCTTCGGGGAATGGAAAGTGGTGGAGCCGGTGACCCGAGGTGGTAGTAGGTAAGCGATGGGGTGACGCAGGAAGGTAGTCCAGCCCGGGCGGTGGTTGTCCCGGGGTAAGGGTGTAGGGCGTTGTGCAGGTAAATCCGTGCAACATGTGCCTGAGACCTGATGCCGAGCCGATTGTGGTGAAGTGGATGATCCTATGCTGTCGAGAAAAGCCTCTAGCGAGTTTCATGGCGGCCCGTACCCTAAACCGACTCAGGTGGTCAGGTAGAGAATACCGAGGCGTTCGGGTGAACTATGGTTAAGGAACTCGGCAAAATGCCCCCGTAACTTCGGGAGAAGGGGGGCCATTCCTGGTGATCATCTTTACGGTGTGAGCTTGGGGTGGCCGCAGAGACCAGCGAGAAGCGACTGTTTACTAAAAACACAGGTCCGTGCGAAGCCGTAAGGCGATGTATACGGACTGACGCCTGCCCGGTGCTGGAACGTTAAGGGGACCGGTTAGTCATTCTTCGGGGTGGCGAAGCTGAGAACTTAAGCGCCAGTAAACGGCGGTGGTAACTATAACCATCCTAAGGTAGCGAAATTCCTTGTCGGGTAAGTTCCGACCTGCACGAATGGCGTAACGACTTCTCGACTGTCTCAACCATAGGCCCGGTGAAATTGCACTACGAGTAAAGATGCTCGTTTCGCGCAGCAGGACGGAAAGACCCCGGGACCTTTACTATAGTTTGATATTGGTGTTCGGTTCGGCTTGTGTAGGATAGGTGGGAGACTTTGAAGCTTGGACGCCAGTTCAGGTGGAGTCGCCGTTGAAATACCACTCTGGTCGTGCTGGATGTCTAACCTGGGTCCGTGATCCGGATCAGGGACAGTGTCTGATGGGTAGTTTAACTGGGGCGGTTGCCTCCTAAAGAGTAACGGAGGCGCCCAAAGGTTCCCTCAGCCTGGTTGGTAATCAGGTGTTGAGTGTAAGTGCACAAGGGAGCTTGACTGTGAGACCGACGGGTCGAGCAGGGACGAAAGTCGGGACTAGTGATCCGGCGGTGGCTTGTGGAAGCGCCGTCGCTCAACGGATAAAAGGTACCCCGGGGATAACAGGCTGATCTTCCCCAAGAGTCCATATCGACGGGATGGTTTGGCACCTCGATGTCGGCTCGTCGCATCCTGGGGCTGGAGTCGGTCCCAAGGGTTGGGCTGTTCGCCCATTAAAGCGGTACGCGAGCTGGGTTTAGAACGTCGTGAGACAGTTCGGTCCCTATCCGCTGCGCGCGCAGGAGTCTTGAGAAGGGCTGTCCCTAGTACGAGAGGACCGGGACGGACGAACCTCTGGTGTGCCAGTTGTTCTGCCAAGGGCATGGCTGGTTGGCTACGTTCGGAAAGGATAACCGCTGAAAGCATCTAAGCGGGAAGCCTGCTTCGAGATGAGGACTCCCACCCCCTTTGAGGGGTTAAGGCTCCCAGGAGACTACTGGGTTGATAGGCCAGATGTGGAAGACCGGTAACGGTTGGAGCTGACTGGTACTAATAGGCCGAGGGCTTGTCCTCAGTTGCTCGCGTCCACTGTGT
>NZ_JBHZEJ010000136.1:0-5763 GCF_042756365.1 Streptomyces sp. NPDC059092 | reverse complement strand
CGGCGCCCCGGTTTCGGGTACCCGGTGGTCCGGGAGGGGGCGGGCGGCCGCCCCCCGGGGGGGGGGGGGCCCCCCCTCCGGCGTTCACTGCTCTTCAGCGCCGTTCACACGGCTGCCGGGACCGCTCCGTACACGATCGCCCGGTGCGGGTCCATGAGCATCAGTACGCGCTGTTGACGTTGTCCATCGAGCCGTACTTGTCCGCGGCGTAGTTGCACGCGGCCACGATGTTCGAGACCGGGTCGTAGATGTTATTGGGCGTGCCCTTGACGTGGTACGTCTTGAAGGTCGGCGGGATCACCTGGAGCAGGCCCTTCGAGGGAATGCCGTTCTGGGCGTTGATGTCCCAGTTGTTGATCGCGTTCGGGTTACCGCTCGACTCACGGACGACGTTGCGGTGGATCCCGTTGTAGCTGCCCGGGATGCCGTGCTTCTTCATGATGGCCAGCGACTCGCGGATCCAGCCGTCCAGGTTGTTCGCGTAGACCGGCTTGCGCACGGTCGAGCGGCTGGCGGACGTGGTCTTGCCGCGCTCCTTCGCCTCGGCCTTGGCCTTGGCGGCGGCCTTGGCCTTGGACTCGGAGTCGGCCTTCGAGATGCTGGTGCCGTGGACCTTGGCCGCGCCGTCGAGGGCGTTGGTGTGCTGCTTGGCGACGATCGAGTGCACGGTCGATGCCTGGGTGCTGTCCGTCGCCGACTTCCACGCCACCTGGGTGGCGGCGGAGGGCTTGGCCTCGGGCTTGGCCTCGGCGGAGCCGTGGCCCCCGGGGACGAGGGTGAACGTCAGAGCCGCGGCTCCGGCGGCTGCGACGCCGGCGATCGATGCCCTGTGGGTCTTGTTCAGACGGCTGAGGCCAGGGGTGCGTGACGAGAACATAGAGACGTACCTCTTCGAATAGCGGGAGTCGCGGAGGCCGGACGGCCAGCCATCTCGGCGGCGACGTCGGCAATTGTTAGCGGCCGCAAAATGCCCTGGCAAAGGTGTGACGTACGACCCCGGATAGTGCGAAGGGGCGCCGGGAAGGCGCCCCAATGTCCGGTTATGCCGTGCTCACGCACCCTTTATCCGTCGACTAACCCCGCTCGTAAGTGACGTGGGTCCTATGCCGGGGCTCACATCGGGGCCCCCGCGACATGACCACGTGTTGCTCCAGCAACCCAGAGCGTGAGCGATTTCAGGGCAGGAGGAGATGGACGTCCCCGAACTCGTGCCAGAGATAGCGGCGGCGCAGCGCCGCCGCGTATCCCCTGGTCAGAGCCGCCTGCCCGGCGATCGCCGCCAGCATCAGCAGATGCGAGGCCTCGGGCTCGTGCAGCCCGGTCAGCAGCCCGTCCACCACCCGCACCCCGCGCCGGGGCGTCACCACCAGGTCCGTCCAGCCCGAGGACGCCCGCACGACCCCGTCGGGGCCCGCCGCCGACTCCAGGGCCCGCACCGCCGTCGTACCGACCGCGACGACCGCCCCGCCCGCCGCCACCGCGGCGTTCACCAGCCGCGCCGTCGGCTCCGGCACCGCGAAGCGCTCCGGGTACGGCGGCTCATGGGCCTCCGCCGACGCCACCCCCGTATGCAGGACCAGCGGCGCGAACTGCACGCCCCGGCTCACCAGCTCCGTGACCAGCCCCGCGGTGAAGGGCCGCCCCGCGCTCGGCATCTCCGCCGAGCCCAGGCCGTCGGGCGAGGGGAGCGCGAAAACCGTCTGGTACGCGGCGAGCGGCTGGTCCCGCTCCGTGTACCCGTAGCGGATCGGCCGGCCCCGGCGGCCCAGCAGCCCCGGCACATCGGTGCCCGGGGTCCGCGCCCACCACAGCCTGGCCCCCGCCGCGTCCAGCGGCTCCTCCAGGGCGAGCCGGCCCCCGCCCGGCAGCCGTACGACCGTGCCCGCCGGGCCGCCGGGCCGGGGCCGCGTCGTCCCCGCCCCGACCTCAGCCCCGGCCGGTGAGCGCGGGGCCCGCAGTTCGACCGCCCACCTGCCGTCGTCACCCCGCGTCGAGAAGTGCACGACGACCCGTTCGCCGCCCGGATCGGGGCCTATCCGCCCGTCGACCGCCGCGGGCAGCGTCGCCGACGTGTTGACCACCAGGACGTCCCCGGCCCGCAGCAGCTCCGGCAGCTCACGGAAGGCGTGGTGGCTCACCCGCGTCCCCCGGGACACCAGCAGCCGTACGTCGTCCCGGCCCGCCCCGCGCTGCTCCGCGGGCACCCGTGCCGACAGTTCCGCGGGCACGTCGGGCACGTCCGGCATCCTCATGCCGTCGCCTCCAGCAGCGCGGGCGCCGCGTACCGGCCGCTCGCCGGCCGCCGCTCCAGCAACCGCAGGAAGCCGGGCACCACCGTCTCGGGCGCCGGACGCGGGTCCGTGTCGTCCGGCACGGCCGCCGCGTACAGATCCGTCCCCATGTCCCCCGGATCGACCGCCCACACCCGCAGCCCCGGCTCCTCGACCGCCAGTACGGCCGCGAGGTGGTCCAGCGCCGCCTTGGAGGCCCCGTACCCGCCCCAGGTCTCGTACGCCTCCGCCGCCGCGTCCGAGCTCACCGCGATCACCGCGCCCGCCGCGCTCTCCCGCAGCAGCGGCAGCGCCTCCTGCACCAGCCCGAGCGCCGCCACCACATTGGTCTCCAGCGCCGCCCGCAGCCCGGCCAGGGGCAGCGCGTCCAGCCGTACCAGCGGCTCCGCGCCCAGCGCGCTGGCATTGCTCACCACCAGGTCCAGCGAGCCGAGCCGCGCCGCCGCGGCCACCAGCTCCGCGCGGTGCGCGGCGTCCGTCACGTCCCCGGCGAGCGCCACCACCCGCGTCCCGTGCGCCCCGGCCGCCCGGGCCGTCCCCTCCAGTACACGCGCGGTCCTGGCGTCCAGCACCAGATCCCAGCCGCGCCGCGCCAGCGCCTCGGCCAGCGCGCGCCCCAGCCCCTTCGATGCCCCCGTGATGACCGCTACCGGCATGACGTCCGCTCCTCCGCGTCGACGTTCCCGGCCCACCGGCCGCCGGTCCCCTGCCGTCCGTGCCCCGGCGATCCGGCGGACCCGGCGACCCAGCACCCCTGTGGCCCTGTGACGCGTCCAACGTAGGAACGCCGGCACCCCCGCCGCCTCGTGCGCGGGCCCGGACCCACGCGGGCCCTTCGTCCTGGTCCGCGGCGCCCGGGTCCTAGGCCGAAGGGCCCCGGTCCCAGGCGGTCCCTGGTCCGATACGCCGCGTACCGGACCGCCGGTACGGTGGCCACATGAGCCACCGACCCAGCTCCGGCCTCGCGGCCGTGAGCACCGCGCTCCTCGCCATGAGCAGGCGCCTGGAGGTGCACGACGTCCTCAAGACGATCGTCGCCTCCGCCCGTGAACTGCTCGACGCCGAGTACGCGGCCCTCGGTGTGCCGGACGACCACGGCGGCTTCGCCCAGTTCGTCGTCGACGGCGTCAGCGACGAACAGTGGAAGGCCATCGGCCCGCTGCCCCGCCAGCACGGCATCCTCGCCGCGATGCTCCACGAGGAGAAGGCCGAGCGCCTCGCCGACGTACGGAAGGACCCCCGCTTCGAGGGCTGGCCCTCCGCCCACCCCGACATGTCCGACTTCCTCGGCCTGCCGGTCAGGGACGGCGACGAGACCATCGCCGCGCTCTTCCTCGCCAACAAGCGCTGCCCCAAACCGGACGGCGGCTGCGGATTCACCGAGGAGGACGAGGAACTCCTCTCGATCCTCGCCCAGCACGCCGCGATCGCCCTGACCAACGCCCGGCTGTACGAGCGCAGCCGCGAACTCACCATCGTCGAGGAACGCTCCCGCCTCGCGCACGAGCTGCACGACGCCGTCAGCCAGAAGCTCTTCTCCCTGCGGCTCACCGCCCAGGCCGCCGCCGCGCTGGTCGACCGCGACCCCGCCCGCGCCAAGGGCGAGCTCCAGCAGGTCGCCGCCCTCGCCGCGGAGGCCGCCGACGAGCTGCGCGCCGCCGTGGTCGAGCTGCGCCCCGCAGCCCTGGACGAGGACGGCCTGGTGGCCACGCTCCGTACCCAGATCCAGGTCCTCGACCGCGCCCACGGGGCCCGGGTCACCTTCGACAGCTCCGCGGTACGGGCGCTGCCCGCCGCCCAGGAGGAGGCGTTGCTGCGTGTGGCCCAGGAGGCCCTGCACAACGCGCTGCGCCACTCCGGCGGCGACCGCGTCGACGTCACGCTCGCCCGCCGCGCCCAGGGCGCGGTCCTCAGCGTCACCGACAACGGCAAGGGCTTCGAGCCCCGCCTGGTCCGCCGGGCCGGACGCCACCTCGGACTGGTCTCGATGCGGGACCGGGCGAGCGGGGTGGGCGGCAGACTCCGGGTGCGGTCGGCGCCCGGACAGGGCACCACGATCGAGATGGAGGTGCCCGGTGGCTGAAGCGGACAGGGGCGGCGCGCAGAGCTCCGAAGGACGGGCGGTGGCGGGCGACGGGCGGGCCATCCGGGTGCTGCTGGTCGACGACCACCAGGTGGTGCGGCGCGGGCTGCGCACGTTCCTGGAGATCCAGCCCGACATCGAGGTCGTGGGGGAGGCGGCGGACGGCGCCGGGGGCGTCGCCCGCGCCGAGGAGCTGCGCCCGGACGTCGTCCTGATGGACATCAAGATGCCCGGCTCCGACGGGATCGAGGCGCTGCGCAAGCTCCGTGACCTCGGCAACCCGGCCCGGGTGCTGATCGTCACCAGCTTCACCGAACAGCGCACCGTCGTCCCCGCGCTGCGTGCCGGGGCCTCCGGCTACGTCTACAAGGACATCGACCCCGAGGCGCTGGCCGGCGCCATCCGCTCCGTCCACGCCGGGCACGTACTGCTCCAGCCCGAGGTGGCGGGCGCGCTGCTGGCCCAGGACGCCCCGGCCACGGGCCAGGGGAGGGGTACGTCGCTCACGGAACGGGAGCGCGAGGTGCTCACCCTGATCGCCGACGGGCGTTCGAACCGGGAGATCGCCCGCGCGCTGGTGCTCTCCGAGAAGACGGTCAAGACGCACGTCTCGAACATCCTGATGAAGCTGGACCTCTCGGACCGTACGCAGGCGGCGCTGTGGGCCGTGCGCCACGGGGTGACCGGCTGATAGGGGCGCTGTCGACGGATCTCGGCGGGGCCTGGGCGCAATCCGGAGGGTCATCTTCCGGTCTGAGATTCATACTGTCGGGTGTATGTCACCCACACGGCGCATCCTGGGCGCCGGTCGCGCGTTCTCCATGGCGTGCCGCCGCATACCGCCGCGGCTGTTGATCACGCGATTAAGGAACACCCCATGAAGGTTGCCAAGAAGGCCGCCCTGGTCCTCGTCACCGCCGGTCTCGCCGCGGGCGCCTCCGCCGGCGCCGCGTTCGCCACCGAAGGCGGCGCCCACGCCGACGGCCTGGCCCAGCACTCCCCGGGCGTCGGCTCCGGCAACGCCGTCCAGGTCCCCGTGCACATCCCGCTCAATGTGACCGGCAACACGGTCAACGTGATCGGCCTGCTGAACCCGGCGTTCGGCAACCACGCCGCCAACTTCTAAAGGCTCGGTCCGCCTCCGGGGCGCCCTTTTTTGGGCTCGGTTCGCCTCCGGGGCGCCTCATGCCACTGCCGGCGGTCGACCGTGCTCGGTTCGTTCGTTCCTCACGAACCCGCGCGCGCTCTCCCTTTCGGCAGCGGCGCGCCCATTCCGCTCACTCGCCGGCCAGGCGCGCGGACGGGCCGAAGAATCCGGCACCGGGGAAGTCCGGCACCGGAGGCTCCCCCTGCCCTCCGCTCGGCATGCCTGCCGAGCGGAGGGCAGGG
>NZ_JBHZEJ010000135.1:0-6330 GCF_042756365.1 Streptomyces sp. NPDC059092 | reverse complement strand
ACCCACCAAATGCCGGACCACCACACCCCCCAGCACACCCGACGCACCCGACACCACCACCCACCCCCCACCCACACCAGACACCGACCCGGACCGAGCCGACGAAGGCGACGAAACGACGGACGGAGCGGTCTGCGCACCGGCCGACGGCACAACCGGTGAAGCGGCCGGCGGAAGGCTCAACACCAGCTTCCCCACATGCCCCGCCCGGCTCATCACGCCGAACGCCTCATCAGCCCGCCGCACATCCCACACCGAGGCCGGCAGCAATTTCAACGCACCCGACTCCAGGAGTCCCACCACCTCCCGCAGCATCTCGCCCAGCCGAGCGGGCCCCGCCTCCGCCAGGTCGAAGGCCTGGTACTTCACCCCGTCGAAAGCAGCGGCCACCTCTCCCGGATCCCGCACATCCGCCTTGCCCATCTCCACAAAACGGCCCCCCGCACGGACCAGCCCCAACGACGCGTCCACCAACTCCCCCGCCAACGAATCCAGCACCACATCCACCCCCGCACCCACACCCGGCCGAAAACGCTCCACAAACCCCACCGACCGCGACGAAGCAATCCGATCCCCCGACACCCCCAACCCCCGCACCACCGGCCACTTCGCCTCACTCGCCGTCGCAAACACCTCCGCCCCCAACCACCGAGCCACCTGCACCGCAGCCATCCCCACCCCACCAGCAGCCGCATGCACCAACACCGACTCACCCACCCCCACACCCGCCAGATCCACCAACGCGTAAAACGCCGTCACAAACGCCACCGGCACCGACGCGGCCTCAACGAACGACCACCCCACCGGAACCCCCACCACCACCCGCTCATCCACCACCACGGACGAGCCGAACCATCCGGGGGCCAGTCCCATCACGCGGTCGCCGACGGCCACATCTGTCACGGCGGAGCCGACCTCGGTCACCACACCCGCACCCTCACTGCCGAGTACGGCGAGTTCGGGGTCGGGATACATGCCGAGCGAGATCAGCACGTCACGGAAGTTGAGCCCGGCCGCGCGGACCTCGACGCGCACCTCCCGCTCCCCCAGCGGCCGGGCCGCCGCGTCCGTGGGTACCGGGGACAGGCGGTCGAGGCCGGCTCCCGGAGTGGTCCGCAGGTGCCAGGAGCCGTCGGGGAGCGCAGGCACGGCCGGGACCGCTGCCAGCCGCGGGACGGTCATCTCGCCTCGCCGAAGCGCCAGTTGGGGTTCCCCGGTGACCAGTGCGGAGGGCAGGGCCGCGAGTGAGGCCGGGTCGTCGTCGAGGTCGACGAGGACGAATCGGCCGGGGTGTTCCGACTGTGCGGACCGCACCAGGCCCCACACGGGTGCGGCGGCCAGGTCCGATACGCCCTCGCCCGCTCCGGCGGCCACGGCTCCCCGGGTGACCACCACCAGCCTGGCCCCGGCCACGGCGAACGTCTCGTCCGCCAGCCAGGACTGCACGAGTGTCAGCGCGCGGCCGGCGGCGGACATGGCCTCCTCGGCGATGTCCGCGCCGGTGTCCGGCGATATCCCCACCAGCACGCACGTCGGCATCGGGCACCGGCCTGCGGCTGTCTGCCCGGCGAGGGCGGTCAGGTCCTCGTGGCGTGCCGCGAGCCGGTCGAGACCGAGTCCGTCCGCGCCGAGGACGGCGAGGGCCGGTGGTGTGGCGGCGGGCTCCTGGCCGGTGGCCGCCGCCGGGGCGGGCGTCCATTCGACGCGGTGCAGGGTGCCGTCACCGCTCCCGGCGGTGCCGCGTTCGGCCTCCCCCAGGGGCCGGGTCACCAGCGTCTCGGCCGACGCCACCGGTCGGCCGGTGTCGTCCGCCACGGTCACCGACATGCCGCCGCCGGTGACCGGTGTGAGCCGCACCCGCAGGGTCGAGGCCCCGGTCGCGTACAGGGACACGCCGGTCCACAGGAACGGCAGCCGTACGGCGGTGACATCGTCCGCGCATGCCGCCCAGGCGTGCAGGGCGGCGTCCAGCAGCGCCGGGTGCAGGCCGAAGCCGTCACCGGCCCGGCGCGCCTCGTCCGGCAGCGCGACCTCGGCGTAGATCTCCTCGCCCCGGCGCCAGACGGTTCCGAGGCCGCGGAAGGCGGGCCCGTAGTTCAGTCCGGCGTCGGCGAGCCGCTCGTACAGTCCGCTCGTGTCGACCGTGCGGGCGCCGTCGGCCGGGGGCCAGGTGCCGAGTCCGGCCGGTTCGCCGTGGTCGCCGGTGATGCCGGTGGCGCTGAGCGTGCCGCGGGCGTGCCGGGTCCAGACGCCGTCGGTGCCGCGGGCGTACACGCCGACGGCACGGCGGCCGTCGTCCTCCGGCCCGTTGACGGTCACCTGGACGCGCAACGGCCCGCCGTTCCCGGGGAGCACCACCGGGGTTTCGAGGCTGAGTTCTTCGAGGCGGTCGCAGCCGACGGCGTCGCCCGCGCGCAGCACGGTCTCGACGAGCGCGGTGCCGGGGACGATCACCCGGCCCCGCACGGTGTGGTCGGCGAGCCAGGGGTGTGTGCCCGGCGACCAGCGGCCGGTGAACAGGTACCCGTCGGAGTCGGGCAGCGGAACGCCGGCGTCGAGCAGCGGGTGTCCGACGGTTTCCATGCCGGTGGCTGCGGCATCGGCGGTGGTCACGGCCGGGTCGAGCCAGTGGCGGCGCCGTTGGAAGGCGTACGTCGGCAGCTCGACCCGGTGTGTGCCGGCCGCGTCGAGCGCACGGGACCATGCCACGGGGGCTCCGGCGACGTACGCCTCGGCGAGCGAGCCGAGCAGGCGTGACTCACCGCCGTCGTCCCGGCGCAGCGTCCCGACGACCGACACCTCGCTGCCGTGGTCCTCGGCGGTCCGCTCGACGCCGGGCGTGAGCACCGGATGCGGGCTGACCTCGACGAACTGACGGAATCCCGCGTCGAGCAGGGCGCGGACGGCTTCCTCGAAGCGGACCTGGGAGCGGAGGTTGCGGTACCAGTAACTCCCGTCCAGCGTCGTCGTGTCGATGGTCTCGGCCGCCACGGTGGAGAAGAACGGCACCTCGGACGGGCGCGGGGAGACCCCGGACACCGCTTTCTCGACGTCGGCGCGGATCTCCTCCACGTGCACGGAGTGGGAGGCGTAGTCGACGGGGATACGGCGTGCCCGCACGCCTTCGGCGTCGTACGCCGCGAGGAGTTCTTCGAGGGCGACGGCGTCACCGGAGACCACGAGGGTCGAGGGCCCGTTGACCGCCGCGACGGACAGCGCGCCGTGGTGGGAGTCGACCGTGCGTCGCACTTCGTCCACCGGTGCCGTGACGGAGACCATGCCACCGCGGCCCGAGAGTGCCACCAGCGTGCGGCTGCGCAAGGCCACCACCCGCGCCCCGTCCTCCAACGAGAGAGCACCCGCGACCACCGCGGCGGCGATCTCACCCTGCGAATGCCCCACCACCGCCGCCGGACGCACCCCGAACGACTCCCACACCGCCGCCAAAGACACCATCACCGCCCACAACACCGGCTGCACCACATCCACCCGACCCAGCCCGGGTGCCCCCTCCACACCCCGCGCCACATCCGCCAACGACCATTCCACGAACGGCTCCAGGGCGATGCCGCAGGCCGCGAACCGCTCCGCGAAGACAGGTGAGGACTCCAGCAACTCCACGGCCATCCCGGCCCACTGGGATCCCTGACCCGGGAACACGAAGACGGGCCCCGGGCCGCCCAGGTCCGTGCCGGTGACGAGTTCCGCGGGGCCCTCGCCGGTCGCGTACCGCGTCAACCGCTCCACAGCGCGGGCCTGGTCGGGGGCGAGGAGCACCGCCCGGTGGTCGAACGCGGTACGGGTGGTGGCCAGGGCGAGGCCGATGCCGGCGGGTGTGTGGTCGGGGTGCCGCTCGGTGTGGGCGGCGAGGCGGGCGGCCTGGTCGCGCAGGGCGGCGGCGGACTTGGCCGACAGGGCCCAAGGGACCAGCGGGAACGCACGCGCCGCGGTGGGCTCCCGCTCCGGAGCGTCGTCCGAGAGCGGTACGTCGCCGGGGACCGGTGCTTCTTCGGCCGGTGCTTCTTCGACGATGACGTGGGCGTTGGTGCCGCTGATGCCGAACGACGACACTCCGGCGCGGCGCGGCCGCTCGCCGCGCGGCCAGGGGACGGGGCGGGTGAGGAGGCGTACGGTGCCGGAGGACCAGTCGACGTGCGACGACGGCTCATCGGAGTGGAGGGTGCGCGGCAACTCTCCGTTGCGCAGCGCCAGAACGGTCTTGATGACTCCGGCCACACCGGCCGCCGCCTGCGTGTGTCCGATGTTCGACTTCACCGATCCGAGCCACAACGGCCGCTCCGCCGCGCGTTCCCGCCCGTACGTCGCCAGCAACGCCTGTGCCTCGATCGGGTCGCCGAGCTTCGTCCCGGTACCGTGCGCCTCCACCACGTCCACATCCGCGGCGGTCAGCCCCGCGTCCGCCAACGCCCCACGGATGACGCGCTGTTGCGCCGGCCCGTTCGGTGCGGAGAGGCCACTGCTGGCGCCGTCCTGGTTGACGGCGCTGCCGCGGATGACGGCGAGGACGCGATGTCCGTAGCGGTGGGCGTCGGAGAGCCGTTCGAGGCAGAGCATGCCGGCGCCCTCCGCCGGGCCGAAGCCGTCGGCGGCGTCGGAGAAGGGCTTGCACCGGCCGTCGCGTGCCAGGCCGCGCTGACGGCTGAAGCCGATGAAGGTGCCGGGGGTGGGCATGGTGGTGACGCCGCCGGTCAGGGCGAGGTCGCACTCGCCCTGACGGAGCGAGCGGGTGGCGAGGTGGAGGGCCACGAGAGAGGAGGAACAGGCGGTGTCGACCGTGACGGCGGGACCCTCCAGGCCGAGTGTGTAGGCGATGCGTCCGGACACGATGCTGGTGGTGGTGCCGGTCATCAGGTGTCCCTCGACACCACCGGCGTCGTGCAGGCGCGGCCCGTAGTCGGACGCGACGGCTCCGACGAACACGCCCGCGTCGCGTCCCTTCAGCGACGCCGGGTCGATACCGGCCCGCTCGACCGCCTCCCAGGATGCCTCCAGGAGCAGGCGCTGCTGGGGGTCCATGGCCTGTGCCTCGCGAGGGGAGATACCGAAGAACTCGGCGTCGAAGTGGCCGACGTCCGCCAGGAAGCCGCCTTCGCGGACGTACGTCCGGCCGGGCTCGTCCGGGTCGGGGTGGTGGACGGCCTCGATGTCCCAGCCCCGGTCGTCCGGGAAGGGTGTGATGGCGTCGATGCCGTCCCGCACGAGGTGCCAGAGGTCCTCGGGGGTGGTGACGCCGCCGGGGTAGCGGCAGGCCATGCCCACGATGGCGATCGGTTCGTGGGCCGCGGCCTCCAGATCCCGCAGTCGCCCCCGGGTCTGGTGCAGGTCGGCGGTCACCCGGCGGAGATAGCCGAGGAGCTTGTCTTCTTCCGGTTCCGACATCAGTGCCTCACAGGATCGAGCTGCGGTGTCAGGGGGTCACGTGGCGCGCGGCGCCGGGAGGGGCGGGAGCGGGAGGTCGGGGTCCCGTCCTGGTCAGAGCGAGCCGAATTCCCGGTCGATGAAGCTGAACAGTTCGTCGGCGGCCGCCGATGCGAGGTGGTCGGCCACATCGCCCGTGCCGGCCTCCGCGCCGGGTGCCGGCGAGGTGGCGCCGTCCGGTCGGCGGGGGTCCGCGTCCTGGGCGGTGTGCCCGTCGCCCGCTGTCTGCGGCGACAGCTCCCTTCCGAGGTGTTCGGCGAGGCGGGTGGCGTCCGGGTGGTCGAAGATGAGGGTCGCGGACAGGCTCAGTCCGGTCGTGGTCCTGAGCCGGTTGCGCAGTTCGACCGCGGTCAGCGAGTCGAACCCGATGTCCAGGAACCCCTGGTCGGCGGGGACCGCGGTGGCCGCCGCGTGTCCCAGCACGGTCGCGGCGTGCTCCCGCACGGTGCGCAGCAGCACTTGGTGGCGCTCGGTGTGTCCGAGCCCCGCGAGTCGTCGCGCCAGCGGGGTCGCGTCCGGCTGCTGCCCGTTTCCGGCGGAGGCGGGCGCGGGAGCGCGGTGTCGGGTTGGTTCCGGTTGCCGGACCAGACCCCTCAGCATGGGCTGTACGGGACTGCCCTCGTCGCTCGCGGCCAGGGCGCGCGAGTCCAGCCGAGCGGCGAGGACCAGGCTCTCCGCGGATTCCCCTGCCGCGTCGAACAGCCGCAGCCCCTCGTCGTTCGACATCGGGAGGACGCCCATGCGGTTCATGCGGGCGAGGTCGGTGTCACCGAGGTGCCCCGTCATCCCGCTGCGTTCGGCCCACAACCCCCACGCGACAGAGACCCCCGGCAGACCACGCGAGCGCCGATACGCCGCCAACGCGTCCAAAAACGTGTTCCCCGCCGCATA
>NZ_JBHZEJ010000134.1:0-6615 GCF_042756365.1 Streptomyces sp. NPDC059092 | reverse complement strand
GAACTCGGCCGGCGCGGCAGGGGGCTCGGCGGGCGGCTGCGCGGTGACCGCGGGGGGCTTGGCGGGCGGCTCCGGCGTCACGGCGGGCAGTTCCGCCGTGACCGCGGGCAGTTCTTCCGTGACCGCGGGCAGTTCTTCCGTGACCGCGGGCAGTTCTTCCGTGACCGCGGCGCTCCCGGCCGTCGGCCCCGACGGCCCGTCGGGCTCCGGTGGCGGCGCGCCGACCACGGAGGGCCGGCTCCACCACTTCGCCTTCGGTCCGGTCGGCTTCCCGTCGTCCATGCTCTCCCCGCAACTGCCGTTCCATGCCCCTCCAGGGGCACCCCTGCCCTGGATTCAACCAGGTTTACGAACGTCCGCGCAGGGAGCCGCTCAGCGCCGGGCGGAAAGCGGGGCGGACGGCAGCGTCGGGGCCTCGATCCGGGTGGGGTCGGGGGTGGCCGTGGAGCCGGTCTCCGACGTCCGCTCGTCGATCCGGACGGCGGAGCCCGTGGCCTGCGCCCACGGCAGCGGCGAGGCGCCGGTCAACAGCGTCTGCGGGAAGGGGTGTTCGACGAGCAACTGCGACTGGAGCACGCCGGGCGGTGCGGTGGCGGCGGGCCGGCCGGTGGAGCGCGAGGGCGATCCGCCGCCCTGACGGCGGGAGGAGTCGCTGACGCTGGACGCCGGGGCCGTGGTGCCCGGGGCCCGCAGGGGGGTCACACTGTTGCCCGCGCCGCGCGGCAGGACATCGGCGGCCGTACCGAGCGGCATCGTCCCACCGAGGGCCATCGCGGCGAAGGACACGGCGCTGGCCGCGGCGAAGGCGAACCGCCGGCCGCGCCACGGGGAGCGCGCGTCGTCCTGCCGGGGGCCGCCGTGGCGTCCGACGTCGTGGATACGGAATCCGGAGCTGTCCGGCAGTACTCCGGTGTGCGGGCCGGCCGGGACATAGCCGAAGCCGTCCCTCCTGACCCCGAAAGAACCCTCGCCGAAGGAGCCGTCACCGAAGCGCCCCCCGTCGAAGGGCCTTTTTCCGTCGTCGTCACCCCCGGGTCCTGATCCGGGCCCGCCGGGAAGTCCCTGGAGCCTGGCGAGCAGACCGGCCGAGAGCTGCGGCGGCGCGGCCTGCGCGAACGCGGTCTTCAGCCGACGCTGGGCGTCGGCCTCCGCCTTGCACCTGGCGCAGGTCGCGAGATGGGCCTGCACGCGCTCCCGCGCGTCATGGTCCAGCTCCCCGTCCACCAGGGCGGCGAGTCGGTCCCCCAGATGCTGCTCGGCGGGGGTGGGCCCTGTGCCACTCACGCCGCTCCGCCCTCCCCGGCCACGCTCACGAAGGCGCGCTGCTCGGCCCGGGCCTCGGGGGAACGGTGCTGGAGGGCCTTGCGCAGGTGCGAACGGCCGCGGTGGATTCTGCTCCGTACGGTGCCGAGCTTCACGCCCAGCGTCGCGGCGATCTCCTCGTACGACAGCCCCTCGATGTCGCAGAGCACCACCGCGGCACGGAATTCGGGCGCGAGGGTGTCCAGCGCCTGCTGGACGTCCGCGTCGAAGTGCGTGTCGTGGAAGACCTGCTGCGGCGAGGGCTCGCGGCTGGGCAGCCGCTCCGCCGCGTCGTCGCCGAGGGCGTCGAACCTGATCCGCTGCTTGCGGCGGACCATGTCGAGGAAGAGGTTGGTGGTGATGCGGTGCAGCCAGCCCTCGAACGTGCCGGGCGTGTACGTCGACAGCGAGCGGAAGACCCGTACGAAGACCTCTTGGGTCAGGTCCTCGGCGTCGTGCTGGTTGCCCGTGAGGCGGTACGCCAGGCGGTAGACACGTCCGCTGTGCGTGCTGACGATCTCCTCCCAACTGGGAGGCGTCCACGCCTGCGATTCCGCATCCGATGCGAAGGTCGCCGTAACTGCGGAGTCGGTGGAGCGAGAACGGTCAGCGGTGTTGGTCACGGATTTCGGCTCGCCGGCTGACCTGAGAAAGCGCCGGAGCACTCCTCCCCGATCCACAGGCGCAGCCGCACCTCCCCTATCGGCTCTGGTGGTGTCCAGTGGAGCCCCTACCATAGCCACTCCGCCCGTTAGCTCCGGATAAGAATCTTTACGTGAATTTGGAGGCCGTCCCGGGCCTCTTCAGGGCCGCTCCCGGGGTTTCCCCCGCCCTGCGGTCCGCCTCGCGCTCTGCCCTTCTTAACGCCTGGTCCCATCTGCGGGTTCCCGGGCGCAGCGGATACAGTCACCGTTGCGCCGCCAACGGGGACAAGGAGAGGGTCATTACCGCCAACCGGCAGACGAGCTGGGCGTTCGCCGACGCCTTTGTCGCCGAGGACGAAGCACTGCACTGGGCCCGGGAACGGGCCCGGGAGACAGGGCTCCGCTCGGTGTCACCAGGCACCGGCGCCGCGCTGCGTCTGCTCGCCGCCACGCTGGACGCGAAGGCGGTGGCCGAGATCGGCACCGGCACCGGTGTCTCCGGTATCTACCTGCTGGAGGGCATGCGCCCGGACGGCGTGCTGACCACGGTCGACACCGAGCCCGACTGCCAGCAGTTCGCCCGGCAGGCGTTCCGTGCCGCCGGCTTCACCGGGAACCGGGCACGGTTCATCCCCGGCGGCGCCCTGGACGTACTGCCGCGACTCGCGGACGGCGCGTACGACCTCGTCTTCTGCGACGGGGACCGGCTGGAGTCCCTGGACTATCTCGCTGAATCGTTGCGGCTGCTCAGGCCCGGCGGACTGGTCTGTTTCGAGGGCGTCTTCGCGAACGGCCGGACGGTGGACTCGGCGGCCCAGCCCTCGGAGGTGCTGCGGGTGCGGGAGCTGCTGCGGACCGTGCGGGAGAGCCAGGAGCTCCAGTCGACGCTGCTGCCGGTGGGCGACGGTCTGCTCTGCGCGGTACGGCGCGGCTGACCCGGGCTCCGCTCCCGGAACGCGCCGTACGCCGCCGACGCCGTACGCCGCCGCGCGGGCCGGTGAGCGCGTCGGCGCCACCGAAGTCACCGAAGTCACCGAAGTCACCGCGAACTGTTCGAAGCCGCCGTGAACAGCCCTCTGCCCCGGTACGGACGAATCCGTACCGGGGCAGAGGGCTGCTTGTCCGGGGGTGACTCCCCACCCCGAAGACCGTGATCGTTCCGCTCAGCCGACGACCTTCTTCAGCGCGTCGCCGAGTGCGTCCGCCTCGTCCGGAGTCAGCTCGACGACAAGCCGACCACCGCCTTCGAGCGGAACGCGCATGACGATGCCCCGCCCCTCCTTGGTCACCTCGAGCGGGCCGTCGCCCGTTCGCGGCTTCATGGCCGCCATGCTCGTTCCCCTTCCTGAAACCAGCTCATCGCAGCCGGCGGCCCCATGACAGGCGCTGTGTCACCGGCATCGAACACATTGCTTCCAGCCCATTATCCCGCATGGCTGGACCCGATGACCAACATCGGACGGCATCGCTTGCGCAACGCGCTCACGCAAAACGTCGCATTTCGGGGATCCGGCTGCGATACTTCGCCACCGCGCGCTCTGCCGGCGCCCGACTTTCTTAGACGCAGGTCACATGCCCACCGCCGGTGATCTCCGCCATGCTGGGGCCGGACAGGACCGCTGGAGCCGCGAAGGGGACCCGATCATGGCCGACACCGTGCTGTACGAGGTGAGTGACGGACTCGCAACGATCACGATCAACCGGCCCGAGGCCATGAACGCGATGGACCTCGCGACCAAGGTCGCGCTCCGGGAGGCGCTGACGGCGGCGGGGGACGACTCCACCGTACGCGGCGTGCTGCTGACCGGGGCGGGGTCCCGGGCCTTCTGCGTGGGCCAGGACCTGAAGGAGCACACCGCGCTGCTGGCGGAGGACGCCAGGACGGGCGGCGGGCAGACGATGAGCACGGTGCGCGAGCACTACAACCCGATCGTCCGGGCGATCGCCGGAATGCCCAAGCCGGTCGTCGCCGGGATCAACGGCGTCGCGGCGGGCGCGGGCCTCGGCTTCGCCCTGGCGGCGGACTACCGGATCGCGGCGGACACGGCCGCGTTCACCACGTCCTTCGCCGGCGTGGCCCTGACGGCGGACTCCGGTATCTCCTGGACGCTGCCCCGCCTGATCGGCCGGGGCCGCGCGACGGACCTGCTGCTCTTCCCGCGCTCGGTACCGGCGGCGGAGGCGCACGCGTGGGGCCTGGTCGACCGGCTGGTCCCCGCGGCCGACCTGGCGGCCACGGCAGCCCGGGTGGCGGCCGGCCTGGCGGCGGGGCCGACGGTGGCGTACGCGGCGCTGAAGGAGTCCCTGGCGTACGGGGCGGAGCACTCGCTGGCCGAGACGCTGGAGAAGGAGGACGAACTCCAGACGAGGGCGGGCGCGTCGGAGGACCACGGGATCGCGGTGCGCGCGTTCCTGGCGAAGGAGAAGCCGAGGTACGTGGGTCACTGACGCGCACCGAGCACCTGACCTGCGCGGGCGCCCGGCCGTGAGCACCGGCCGGGCGTCCGCGCAGGGCGGGTGTCCGCGCAGGGCGGGGGACGGGTGTGCGCGCAGGGCGGGCGTACGGGCGGGCAGGCAGGCGTACGGGCAGGGCCCGGGTCAGTCCGTCGTGTCGCGGGCCACGCACGCCGCCAGGTGGTCGTTGACCAGGCCGCACGCCTGCATCAGCGCGTACGCCGTCGTCGGGCCCACGAACCGGATGCCGCGCTTCTTCAGCTCCTTCGCCAGCGCCGTCGACCGGTCCGTCACGGCCGGGACGTCGGCCGTCGTCACCGGTGCCGGCCGTTGGGCCGCGTCGGGGGCGTACGACCAGATCAGCTCGTCGAGAGCGCCCGCGGGCCAGCCGGCCAGCACGCGCGCGTTCGCCAGGGTCGCGTCGACCTTCGCGCGGTTACGGATGATGCCGGGGTCCGCGAGCAGCCGTTCACGGTCGGCGTCGGTGAACTCCGCCACCGACGCGATCTTGAAGGAGTCGAACGCTGCCCGGAAGGTCTCGCGGCGGCGCAGGATGGTGATCCAGGACAGCCCCGACTGGAAGGCCTCCAGACACAGCCGCTCGAACAGGGCGTCGTCGCCGTGGACCGGGCGGCCCCACTCCTTGTCGTGGTAAGCGAGGTAGTCGTCCGTGGAGACGCCCCAGGGACAGCGGGGACGGCCGTCGGGTCCCGCCACCGCGCCGCCGGGGACCTCGCTCATCGCCCGCTCTCCTCTCCCGGCTTCTTGAAGAGGTCGGGGGAGGAGACGGCCGTCGCCTGCGCGCCCGCGAGCGCGGACTCCAGCTCCGCGATCCGCGCGTCCCGCTCCGCCAGCTCGGCGCCCAGGCGGCTCAGGACGTCGTCCACGTCCGCCATCCGGTACCCGCGGGCCCCGACGGGCAGCCGGAGCGCCTCGACGTCCGCACGCCCCACCGGGCGCGCCACGGGCAGGGGGTCCACGAGCCGTTCCGGAGAGGCCTCCGGCAGAACCGCGCTGTCGCCGCCGCCGACGACCGCGAGGGTGACCGCGGCGACGACCACGACCATCGCGATGAGCAAGAACAAGAACACGAGCTTCTCCCCGGGCAGGAAACGTCCAGTGCCGATCGTGCCACGAGCCACTGACACCGGGCGCCGCGGAAGGCGGTTAGGGTCGGTGCCGACCCTGAGGCCGCGGACGGCCAGCAGGTGAACCGAACGCTGGGAGGAACCACGGACATGCGCTCCACGGACGGGACGCTGCGGCTGGGACGCCGGGAATTCGGCCCCCACGAACCGGTGATCATGGCGATCGTCAACCGGACTCCGGACTCCTTCTACGACCGGGGCGCGACCTTCCGTGACCAGCCGGCCCTCGACCGCGTCGAGCAGGCGGTCTCCGAAGGCGCCGCGATCATCGACATCGGCGGGGTGAAGGCGGGCCCCGGCGACGAGGTCACGGCCGAGGAGGAGGCCCGCCGCACGGTCGGCTTCGTCGCGGAGGTACGCCGCCGCTTCCCCGACGTGGTGATCAGCGTCGACACCTGGCGCCACGAGGTCGGCGAGGCGGTCTGCGAGGCCGGTGCGGATCTGCTCAACGACGCGTGGGGCGGGGTGGACCCCCGGCTGGCGGAGGTCGCCGCGCGGTACGGCGCCGGACTGGTGTGCACGCACGCGGGCGGGGCCGAGCCCAGGACCCGGCCGCACCGGATCGCGTACGACGACGTGATGGCGGACATCCTGCGGGTGACGCTGGGGCTGGCCGAACGCGCCCTGGAGCTGGGCGTACGCCGCGACGCGATCATGATCGACCCGGGCCACGACTTCGGGAAGAACACCCGGCACTCGCTGGAGGCGACGCGCAGGCTCGGCGAGATGGCGGGGACGGGGTGGCCGGTGCTGGTCTCGCTCTCCAACAAGGACTTCGTCGGGGAGACGCTCGACAGGCCCGTCAAGGAGCGGCTGATCGGCACGCTGGCGACGACGGCGGTATCGGCGTGGCTCGGCGCGCGTGTCTACCGCGTCCACGAGATCGCGGAGACGAAGCAGGTGCTGGACATGGTCGCGTCCGTCGCGGGCCACCGGCCGCCCGCCGTGGCCCGCCGCGGTCTCGCCTGAACGAGCGCCGCGCCGGCCTCCGCGGGGGGACCGGTCACCGTCCCCCCGCGGGGACCGCCGCCCGTGATCACCGCGAACCCGGCGTCTGTCTCTAATCA
>NZ_JBHZEJ010000133.1:0-6655 GCF_042756365.1 Streptomyces sp. NPDC059092 | reverse complement strand
GGGGTGGTTTTTTTTTTTTTTTTTTTACTACCCTGACTAGTTGTCGCTTCAAAAGCCTCTGTGGGGGGGTTGGGGGGGGGGGTCCCCCCCCCCCCCCAACGAACGCGAAGAAACGGGTCCGGCCTTGCCGGACCGGCAAGAGGAATAGCGCTTCGTCCCAGCTCTCCGCACGGTGTGCCGTATGAGCGAGAAACTGGATTCTGACGTTTTCGACGTGATCGTGATCGGCGGTGGTGTGGCCGGCCTGTCCGGGGCACTGACCCTGTCGCGTGCCCGGCGTTCGGTGCTGGTGCTGGATGCGGGGGAGCCCCGTAACGCCCCCGCCGCCGCAGCCCACGGCCTGCTGTCACGCGACGGGGTCGCGCCCCTGGAGCTACTGCGCGCCGGGCGGGGCGAAGTCTCCCTGTACGGCGGACAGATACTCGCCGACCGCGCCACGGGCGCGCTGCGCGTGGACGGAGATTTCGTCGTCAGCACGGCAGGTGGCAAGACGTTCCGGTCCCGGCGGCTGCTGGTGACCACGGGCCTGGTGGATGAACTTCCTCAGGTGCCTGGGCTGCGTGAGCGGTGGGGAAGGGACGTGCTGCACTGCCCGTACTGCCACGGCTGGGAGGTGCGTGACACGCCGATCGGCGTGCTCGGCACGAGTGCCGCTTCGGTGCATCAGGCGCTGCTGTTCCGCCAGTGGTCCAGTCAGGTGACCCTGTTCCTGCACACCGGACCCGAGCCCGAGGAGGTCCAGTGGGAACGCCTGGCGGCCCGCCGTATCGAGGTCGTGCAGGGCGAGGTGACCGACCTGAAGATCCTGGACGACAAGCTGGATGGTGTCGGGCTCGCCTCCGGCCTGGTGGTCCCCGTGCAGTCCCTGGTGGTGGCTCCCCGGTTCGTCGCGCAGGGCGAAGTCCTGGCGGGGCTGGGCGTTAGCCTGGCGTCGCACCCCATGGGAGTGGGCACCTATGTGTCCACCGACCCCACCGGCGCGACGGACGTCGCAGGCGTGTGGGCGGCCGGGAACGTGGCCGATGTGATGGCAGGTCTCGCCCAGGCCCAGGCCGGCGGCGTGACGGCGGCAGCGGCGATCAACGGCGACCTCGTCAACGCTGACGCGGACGAAGCGGTCGCCCGCCGCCGCGTGGCCCCGTCCGCAGCGGCCTTCAGTGCCGAGAGCGGGGCGCAGGTGTGCGAGCGCGTTCTGGGCGAGCGCCGGCACGGCCTCGACGCCCTGCCGCCGGACGCGGAGTGACGACGGTGCCGTCAGGCAGGGCGCGCCTTGAGGTGGGCCCGTTCGCCTTGCTTGCCGAAGATGACCAGGAGTTCGACCGGCTGATCGTCGGCTGCGCCCAGCCAGTGCGGCACATGCGTGTCGAATTCCGCCACCTCACCCGGCGCCAGGGTCAAGGAGCGCTCGCCGAGCAACAAGCGCAGCAGGCCGTCCAGCACGTAGATCCACTCGTAGCCCTCGTGGATGTTCAGCTCGGGTTCTCCGGTGGAGGGGGTGATGACGAGTTTGTGCGCGTGCAGCCCGCCGGGCCGGCGGCTGAGCGGCACGTACGTCATGCCGCCGCGGGTGACGGGACGCAGGTGTACGCGCGGGTCACCGGTCTCCGGCGCTCCCACCAACTCGTCCAGGGGAACCCGGTACGCGTGGGCCAGGGGCAGCAGCAGTTCCAGGTTCGCCTTGCGGCTGCCGTTCTCCAGCCGGGACAGCGTGCTCTCGGAGATCCCTGTGGTCTGCGAGAGGGCGGCCAGTGTGATGCCGTGCTGCCGGCGCAGTGCCCGCAGCCGCGGTCCGATGGCGGTCAGGACACGATCGAGGTTGCTCATGCCGCCCACCTTGCTGAAGTGGCATGGGGGTTTGCAACCTTGGCAGGCCGTGTCCCACTCTCCGAGCGACGCAAAGGCACCTGCCGCTGCCCCACCTTTTCGCTCACTGCTCAGGAGAGCCTCCGATGACCAGCCTCATCCGCCGCGCCCGCACGGCACCCGATCCTGCCTCGCCGGATCCGCACCGGTGGATGACACTCACCGTGGCGTCCGTCGCGACGCTGATGGTCGTCCTCGACGTGTCGATCGTGAACATCGCCCTGCCTCGGGCCCAGGGCGATCTCGGCATGAGTGACACCGGCAGACAGTGGATGATCACCGCTTACGCGCTGGCCTTCGGCGGCCTGCTCCTGCTCGGCGGCCGCATCGCCGACTTCGCCGGCCGCAAGAAGATCCTTCTCATCGGCCTGCTCGGCTTCGCCGCCGCCTCCATGCTCGGCGGCCTGGCCCCCGCCCCGGGCACCCTCTTCGCAGCCCGCGCGTTGCAGGGTGCCTTCGCCGCCCTGCTCGCCCCCGCCGCCCTTTCGCTGCTCACGGTCGCCTTCACCGACCCGAAGGAACGCGCGAAGGCCTTCGGTATTTTCGGCGCCTTCCAGGGCGGAGGCGGCGCCGTCGGCCTGCTGCTGGGCGGGGTGCTGACCGAGTACGCGGGCTGGCGCTGGTGCATGTACATCAATATTCCCATCGCCCTGGCCGCGGCCCTCGCCACCCGCTCCTACATCCGCGAGAGCCGGGCCGGGGGAGACCGCCACTACGACATCCCCGGCGCCCTCCTGGTGACCGGAGGACTTGTCGCCCTCGTCTACGGCTTCGCCCAGGCAGCCGACGGCGACGGCTGGACCGCCCCCGCAACACTGGTGCTCCTGGCTGCCGCCGTTGTCCTGCTGACCGCTTTCGTGGTGGTGGAGCACCGCAGCGCGCACCCGCTTCTGCCGCTGCGAGTCGTTCTCGACCGATCCCGTGGCGGAGTGTTCCTGGCCAACCTCCTCATTGGTGCCGGCATGTTCGGCATGAATCTCTTTATGACCTACTTCCTGCAGGTCAACCTCAACTACACGCCGTTGCAGGCCGGTTGCGCCTTCCTGCCCTTCAGTGTCGGCATCATCGCCACCACCACCCTCGGCGCCTCCCTGGTCACCCGGCTCGGCCCCAAGACCCTGATGGTGGCGGGAACCACGCTGGCCACAGTGGGACTGCTCTGGCTCACCCACCTGGACTCCGGCTCCGGCTACACGGGCGAGGTACTGCCGACCCAGATACTGGTCGGCGTCGGCGTCGGCTTCTTCTTCCTGGCCGGCCCCAATGTGGCGCTCTCCGGGGTGAATCCGCGCGACGTGGGCGTGGCCAGCGCCGCCCTGAGCACCAGCCAGCAGATCGGCGCCGCCCTGGGCCCCGCTCTGCTCAACACCCTCTACGTATCCGCCGTCACCGGCTACCTCACGGCCCACGGCACGACTTCGCGCAAGGCTTCGCAGGCCGTGCGGCTGGAGGCCCTCGTCCACGGCTACCGCATCGCATTCATCGTCGCCGGCACGCTCCTGGCCGCCGCCCTCATCGCCCTCATCGCCCTGGTGAAAACACCCAGGACCGACGTCGGCGACATGCCTGCCTCAGCCCCCGTCCACTGAACACGCCACCCCTGTCATCTGAAGGAGAGGACACCGCGATGGACGAGTTCATCCGTGAGATCCACGCCGTCAGCGGCGCCGCCCAGTTCTGGGAGCGGCTCTACGACAAGGACGGCGTCCGGAAGGACACCGCCAACCCGCTGCTCGCCGAGACCGCCGTACATCTCCCGCCCGGACGCGCCCTCGACCTGGGATGCGGCGAAGGCGGCGGCAGCCTCTGGCCGGCCACGCACGGCCGGCAGGTCACGGCCGTCGACATCGCCCCACCGCCCTGCGGCGCGGCACACGGCTCGCCGTCCGAAACGGCGTCGAATCCCAGGTGCGCACGCAACAGCACGATCTGGCCCGGACGTTCCCCGACGGCGCCTTCGACCTCATCTCGGCCCAGTACCTGCAAACCCCCTACGCCTTCCCGCGCGCCGTCGTCCCGCGCCAGGCCGCACACGCGCTTACGCCCGACGGGATCCTCCTCGTCGTCGACCACGGCGCGACACCGCCCTGGTCCTGGAACGCCGACGCCGACACCCGCTTCCCCAGCCCGCAGGACATCTACGACGATCTTGTTCTCGACGCGGCGTGCCGGAGACCCCAGCGCCTGGCCACCCCACAACGGGAGCCCACCGGTCCCGACGGACAGACCGCGACCGTCATCGCCGTGCGCCGCCTCGCCTGACAGGCACGCCGCACCCTCATCACAGGAGCTCCTTTCATGACTGACCTCTTCGCGCCCGTCACGGTGGGCAAGTGGACGCTGAACAACCGCATCGTCATGGCCCCCATGACACGCAACCGCGCCACCCCCGACGGCGTGCCCACCGACCTCATGACGACCTACTACACCCAGCGGGCCACCGCCGGCCTCATCGTCACCGAGGGAGTGCAGCCCAGCACCGTCGGACAGGGCTACATGAACTCGCCCGGCCTGCACAGCCCCGAGCAGATCGAAGCGTGGCGTGCCATTGCCCACGGTGTGCACCGCTCAGGCGGCCGGATCGTGGCCCAGCTCATGCACGCCGGCCGAATCTCCCACCCCGACAACAAGCACCAGGCCGAGACCGTCGCCCCCAGCGCCATCGCCGCACCGGGCGAGATGTTCACGGCCGCCGGCCCTCAGCCCCACCCCACCCCACGAGCCCTGACCGCCGAAGAGATACCGGCCGTCATCGACGAATACGCTCAGGCCGCCCGCGCGGCCGTCGACGCCGGCCTGGACGGGATCGAACTGCACGGCGCCAACGGCTACCTCCCGCACCAGTTCCTCGCCCCCTCCACCAACCAGCGCACCGACAGCTACGGCGGTTCGCCCACGGCCCGAGCCCGCTTCGTCATCGAAGTCGCCCAAGCCGTCAGTGACGCCATCGGCAGCGAACGCGTCGGCATCCGCATCTCTCCGGCCATCAACCTGCACGGCGCACTGGAGACCGATCCGCAAGCCACGGCGGCCACCTACCGCCCCCTCGTCGACGCCCTCTCAACGATGGGCCTGGCCTACCTGCACATCATCGGCGACCCCGCCTCCGAGCTGCTCACCGACCTCGCCGACCGATTCGGCGGCTGCCATATCGTCAGCAACGGCTGGGATCCCGTCACCGACGTCGCCGCGGCAGAGAGCCTCGTCAACTCCGGCCGGGCCGACCTCGTCGCGGTCGGGCGGGCCTTCATCGCCAACCCCGACCTGGTGCACCGCTGGCAGACCGGAGCCCCGCTGAACAAGCCCGACGGCACCACCTTCTACGGCGGCGACCACCGCGGCTACACCGACTACCCGCTGCTGACCGAGGGGGCAGACGAGAAACTCTGATCCGACCACTCCAGGTGGTCGATGGTGTTGCCTGCGCCGCTGAGCCATCAGCGGCGCGGGCAACACCCGCGCAGCCGAGCCCTCACCGATCCGTCGCCCGTGCCCAGGCCCCCGCATGCCTCCGCGGTCTGCGTGCGATCGACTTCGCACTCGGCCGCGAGTGATCCAACCAGCTCGGCAATGCCTCACCCGGAAGTGGAAACGGCACAGCAGGCAGCCGCCACACCTGACGTACGACCGGGGATGTCAAACCCGCTGCACAGTACGCCGACAGGCTTCCAACTCGCCTGGGTCCGTCCCAGCCGCAACCACGGCAGTCACCCTCAGCGCTGCACCGCAATCTTTTGTGCGCCGCTGAAATCTCTACTGAAAGGAGTCTTGCGCTACTGAAATCTTCGGAGCCATTCGACACAGGAATCCGTCGGTGTTGCCAAGGATCTCCATGTTCACCCGGCGAAATGCCGGTCAAGACGCCGACAGGCATGCTCGACGGCTTCACCGAGCACGTCCATATGGGACAGGGCCGCCAGCCTCTTCGCCTTCGGAAGCTCGGACAGCCGCTGCACACGGGGGCCGTCCACCAAGAGCACCGAGTGGCCCGGCAGGAACTGTGCCTCTCCGATCACCGCGAACCCCGCCCTCAACCGCCCCAGCACCGCAGGGTTCTCCCCGCGCAGAGCGCTTCCGATCCGGTCCGTCTGCCTGCGCTCGTCACGGAAGAAACCCGTGCTCCGGCGATCAAGGGGCACAGCCAGCCTTCGGGGAGAAAGGCAGGCGCTGGTGTCACAGCAGAGTGATCAGCAGGGCCGACACCCAGAGGCAGAAGACGTGCTGGGCCTGGTCGACGGAGTATCGGCCCTGCTGGTTCTTCGCTGACTCGCCACTGCCGGTCAAGAGCATCCATGCCATCACCGGTCATCGGCGGTCCCAGAACCCATGGCTACGGCCGAGAACGCGATCCCCACCGCGGCTCCGGTCCAGCCGATCGGAAGGTTAATTAAGCAGGGCCCCGCCACGGCTCGGCAGCAGTCGGCCCGCCGGCCTCAGACTCCGGGCGGCCGCTCGCCGCTGCCCACGTGTCCATTTGCCAGCAACGATCCGCCCAGACATGGGAGACGAACAGGACCGCGAGGACCGCGGTGAACACGGCTGCCGACGTCATGCCGTCACCTCCAGGAGGGTATTTCGAGGCGCAGCATCGACGCCCGCCAACCGAGACACACGAGCGGATCCTCGTGCAGAAGGCCAGCGTCGGCTTCCCCTCCGAAGCGAGACACCGAAGAAGGTGGACACGGCCTTCGCCGCGTTAGGCAGTGTCCTGGCGATCAGTTGAGTCGTTGATAGGACTGTGAGACATAGGGGTGATCTGACAGATGCTCAGTGGGAGCGGTTGGAGCCGCTT
>NZ_JBHZEJ010000132.1:0-7001 GCF_042756365.1 Streptomyces sp. NPDC059092 | reverse complement strand
TGCGGTACGACGCCCCGTACGTGTACCCCAGGGACGCATTCGCGGCTCTCGACAAGGCCGCGTTTCACGCGGTTGTCGCGTCCTGTGGCATCACCGACTACGGATGGGCCGCGTCGAGCGATCCGGATGAGGTCGTCGCAAAGGCGGCGGGGCTGGCCTTCCCGCTCGTGATCAAGCCCGTGGACGGTTCGGGCAGCAAGGGCGTCACCCTCGTCGCACGCCCTGACGACCTCCCCACCGCCGTCGCCCACGCCCGTGTCTACTCCGCCTCTCAGACCGTGATCGCTGAGGAGTTCGTTCAAGGTCGGCAGTTGACCATCGATCTCTTCCTGCGGGACGGCAGGTCGATGATGACCTGCGTCAAGGAGCAAGAGTTCGTCGCCGGGGGGTTCGTCGTCAGGCGGATCGGCACGGTGGAACTGCCCTCGGCGGAGCACGACCACCTTGAGACGAGTGTCGAACGGTTGTGCCGTGCGCTCGGCATCACCGATGGACCAGCGAACTTCGACCTCGTCCTCGGTGCAGACGGTCAGGGGCGCATCATCGAGGCCAACCCGCGTCTCAGCGGCGACAGCATCCCTCGATTGCACGCCGCCGCCTACGGCGTGAACGTCGTGGGTGCACTCGTCGCACTCGCGCTCGGCGAGCCGTTCGACGGTCATCTCGTACGGACGCGCAACGAGCATGCGGCCGTGGAGCTGGTCGGCTCACCGCTCGTCACGAACGGCGAGTTGGTCGCGTGGGAAGGCGTCGCCGAAGCCCGCGACGTCCCCGGGATCACCGACGTCGTGCTGTATGCCCAGCCGGGTGACCTGGTACGGCCGCATGACCAGTCCGGCCACAAGATCGGCATGTTCGTCGCCGCCGGGCCGTCGGCCGCGGATGTGTCCTCGGCTCTGGAGACGGCCGGCGCGCTGGTTCGACCGATCGTCCGACCGATCACGGTGACGAAGGGTGAGTCATGATCAACTCGTCAAGGCCGGATGCCCGGCGCAACGCCAGCCCGTACCTCTACGGCCAGGAGGCCGCCGCCGTCGCCCAGGTCCTGGAGTCCGGCCAGTACGGGCACACCGGCGTCACCGAGGAGTTCGAGCGCGGGATCGCCGCGTTCCTTGGCGTCGACGACGCCGTGGCGGTCTCCTCGGGCACCGCGGCTCTGCACATCGCTCTCCTGGTCGCCGGAATCGGGCCGGGAGACGAGGTGATCGTTCCGTCGCAGACGTTTTGCGCGACCGTACAGGCGATCGTGGCGTGCGGCGCGAGCCCGCGCTTCGTGGAGGTCAGCCCGGACACTCTGTGTGTCGAGAGCGGGGCGGTGCTGGAGGCGATCACTCCGGCCACACGGGCGGTCATGCCGGTGCTGTACGGCGGCAGGGCTGTCGATCTGACCGCTGCTGCGGAAGTCCTCGGTGAGCGCGGCATCACCGTCATCGAGGACGCCGCCCACGCTTTCGGATCCAGCCTCGGGACCCGGCTGGTCGGCAGCACTGGCGCGCTGACGTGCTTCAGCTTCGGCCCGATCAAGAACCTGACGTGCATCGAGGGCGGCGCGATCGTCCCGCGTACATCCCAGGAGGCGGGAGTGGCCCGGCGTCTGCGGACTCTGGGCATCACCCAGTCGCAGGCAGAGCGCGGCCGTACGACGACCTACGCGGTCGCCGGTTTCGGGCTCCGTGCCACCCTGTCATCCGTTCACGCGGCGGTGGGCAGCGTTCAACTGGAGCAGTTCCCCATCGCCGCGGCCAAGCGCAAAGCGCTGTGGCTAGCGTACGAGGCCGAGTTGCACGGCATGAGGAACGTGGTCCTGGTCGACGTGGACGTGGACCACTCCGTGCCCTTCAACTGCGTGGTGAGAGTGCCGGAGCGAAACAGGGTTCACGCGACCCTTCACGCGCAGGGCATCGGGGTCGGAGTGCACTACCCACCGAATCACACGCAGCCCGCGTTCGCCCCATGGCACCGCCCCCTGCCGGTGACTGAAATGGTCGGTGAGGAGATCATGAGTCTGCCGTTCCACCCCGCCATGGACTCCGGAGACGTGCACTCGGTGGTGTCGGCCCTGGAACGGGCCCTGAACACCGTCCGGGAGACGCAGCCGAAGGCATCCCGGTGACCGGCCCCACACCCCCGGAGGGGGCGCGGGCCCGGCGCATCCTGACGGTCCGCCTGGGCAACTACTGCCGGTCCCCGCTCGCCGCCGCCGCCCTCGCGCGGCGGAGCAGCAAGGGCCTGGAGGTCCGGTCAGCCGGCACCTCCGGTAAGACGGGCCGATAGTCACCAACCCCCGTCGCGCCAACACCAGATGGACAGTGAGCGGTCGCCCTCTGACGGCCGCTCACTGAGGCGAGAACGCCTGATATCGTCCGCAAGGTTCGTAGCCCGTCGGCCCTGGCGTACGCCAAGACCTCACGATCGGATGCCTTCCTCCAGTGAACAGCGACGACCTTTCCAGCCGTCTGGCTTCCTTGTACCGACCGTTCCGGCTCATCGTGACGGGCGGGGGAACAGGTGGCCACACCTATCCCGCACTCACTGCGGTTCGCGAGTTGCAGACCCGGCTGGCCTCTCACGGATCGTCCCTCGATGTCCTGTGGGTGGGCACGGCCGAAGGGCTCGAAGCACGCGTAGCGCCGGCCGAGGGCATCCCCTTCAAGACGGTGCCCACGGGCAAGCTGCGCCGCTCCTCCAACCCGCTGGCCATGATCAACCGGGAGAACATGCGGGACATGGGCCGCGTACCGAAAGGCGTCGCAGAGGCCCGTTTGATCGCCGCTGACTACAAGGCCGACGTCATCCTCTCGACGGGCGGCTACGTCGCCGTACCGGTAGGACTCGCGGCCCGCATGACGAGGACTCCGCTCGTGGTGCACGAGCAGACTGTGCGCCTCGGGCTGGCGAACCGCATCCTGTCGCGCTTCGCAACGGCCGTTGCGGTCTCCTCCGAGTCCTCAATGAAACTGCTGTCGGAAAGCGTGGCCGCCTCAACAGTGGTGACCGGCAACCCCGTACGCCCGGCGGTCTTCACAGGAGAGCCCAAGAAGGCCGTGGCCTCGCTCGGACTGTCCGGCTTCGACAGCGCCCTGCCCTGCGTGTACGTGACAGGCGGAGCGCAGGGCAGCGCACAGATCAACGGCCTGGTCCGCAACATCCTGCCGTGGCTACTGACAGCAGCCAACGTGATCCACCAGTGCGGAGCCACGACGCTGGAGCAGTCGCGCCAGTTCGCCGAAACCCTCCCGGACGGGCTGCGCGGCCGGTACTGGGTGAGCGACTTCGTCGGGCCGGAACTGCCCGACGTCCTCGCTCTGGCCGATGTTGTCATTTCCCGAAGCGGCGCCGGCACCATCGCCGAACTGACCGCACTGGGTAAACCGGCCGTCCTGATCCCGCTGGCATCGTCGGCCGGCAACGAGCAGGAGCACAACGCCTTGCACCTCCAGGAGGCCGGGGCGGCCACCGCACTGACGAGGGAAAGGGCGACCCCCGAGGAGCTGCGCCGGGCACTGGAACCGCTCATCACCTCCCAGCAGCGCCGTGAGCACATGGCCGAGCGAGCAGCCGCCCAGGGGCTCCCTGACGCGGCGGCCAGGCTGGTTGACCTGCTGCTGAGTGTCGGGCTGGCAGAGCGATAGTGCCTGCGCAGGCGGGCTACGTTGTGCCCCTCCTGTCTGGTCCTCAGGGCTGGAGCATCATGTGCCGACGATGTCCATGAGGTGATCATCGAGGTCGGCCACGAAGTCCTCACGCCGCCACGGCCGCAGTTCCTGCCGGGCCCGGCGGAGCCGGATTGCCGGGACTCTGCCGCCGGTGGAGGTGGCGGCGGTGATGCAGTCGTGCAGCAGCTCGGCCGCCGCGCGAGGGTCGTTGATCCGGATCCGGGCCAGGGCTTGGTCCGTGGTGACGATCGCCCGCTGTACCTGCTCGCGCGGCGCCGTGAGTGCTGCCGCCGACCGGGCGAAGTGGTCGTGGGCCACGGCGGGGTCGCCCACGTACAGGTCGCACACACCCTCGAAGCCGCGTAGGTGACCTGCTGAGAACGAGGTGGACGCTGGGTCGTCGGTGTGGTCGCTCTCCATGTCGTACCAGGCCAGTCCCAGCGCGGCTTGAGACTGCCGTACCTGCCCGGCCCGTGCGGCGATCTCTGCCTGGAGCGCGTGGGCACGGGCCCCCATGAGTGCGCTGTCGCCGGTCCGCGCGGTGCGCACCGCCTGGTCGACCAGGACGCGGGCGCCGTCGATGCCCTGCGTGGAGTACAGGGTGACGAGGGCGTGGCTCATGATTACGCTGGCCTGGCGCCACGGATGGCCGAGGCGCGCGGCCTCGCTGATCGCGGTCAAGTACAGGGCTCTGGACGCTGTGTCGTCCCGTGTCTCGAACGCGAGTCGCCCGGCCAGCGCGGACGCAGCTACAGCGGCGTTGAGTACCGCGGGCACGACGGGCTCGGGCAGTGGTCCCGCGAGGAGGCGGCGGCACATTTCGACGGCGGGCGCGAGCATGAGTTGCAGCCGTACGAACGGCAGCGATCCCACCTGCGAGTTGACGTCGGCGACGACTGCGGACAGGTCGGTGGCCGTCGTGTCGTCCGCCCGGGACGGATCTGACAGGGCGGCGGAGAGACCGGCCTGCGCGCCGGGGGACATGAGCGCGAGCATGCCGCCGCCGCCATCGGTCGCGGCCCTGATGAGCGTGGTGCGCAGCTCGGCGATTCGGCCGGCGCTCTCACCGAGCTGCCCGAGTGCGTCCAGGAACTCGGCGAAGTCGCTTCCGGAGGCGACGGCCAAGTCCCCGGACGGGGTGCGCGCGTACAGGTGGGCCAAGAGCAACTGGTACCGCTCGTCCGGCATCACGGGCGCCGCTGACTCCCAGCGCGCCACGGATCTTTGCACGCTCGCCACAGCGGGCAGACGCGGAAGATGCAGGTCTTCCGCGTACCCGGTGAGTGCTCGCGCCATGTCGGCGAGAGAGAGCCCGCGCCGTCGCCGTAGTCGCTTCAGCGCGGCGGCCCCCGTTGCTCTGCTGTCTATTCCGCCATAGTGACGCAATATGCGGTTACACGGGCACGATCAGCCGGGGTTTTGCCTGATCTGCCGTGTAGTTGAGGGCCTGCCACGTACCCGTCGGAGGGGCGCCCGCGAGCGGGAATCCGATGGTCATATCGGCATGGTCGACCATCCATCGGTTCCGGGCGAAGTAGGCCGGCGTGCACAATTCGGCGGCGCCCAGCTCGACAACTTCGGTGATCCGGTCGCGTGTTTGTGTGATCGCCTGGCGTGCATCGGCAGGCTGCTGGTCGAGTGTGCCGGGCACGACCACGGTCAGTGCCGCGCCGGTGTTTCCGGCGAGCCACAGCAGGGACAGGGAGTCGATTCCCTTCGCGCCGCCGATGAAGAAGTGCGAGGTGGCAGGGGCAAAGGGGCCGAGGTATTGGGCGAAGAGCCCCGCGTATTCGGTGAGGCTGCGATGCCCGGTGGAACGCGTTCCGGTGATCGCTACTCGCATGATCGACTTCGTGTCATAGGTTGTCATATCCCGCAGGAACTCCAGTGCTGAGACCGTCAATGTGTGAATACCAACGGCTTGCGAAAACTCGCCGGTCACCTGCGGAAATTCGGGCTCACCGTCGCTGAGAACGACGCTGAACACCGCCTGCACGTGACCAACCCCCTGCACGGCGCCGAGGAAATTATCTCTCATCACGGCCGCTACGTCACCTCGTACGGGTACGAGGTCGGCGAGCGGGGCCACGAGGAAGACTGCGCGAAGCGCATCGCCCATCTCCTCGCGGTTCCCGTCCGGTCCGCGCCCGCGCTCGTTCCCGGTCTGGAGCCCACCCGGTGAGCCCGGCCAGCGACACGCGGAGCGGAGCCCGGTCGGAGAGGGCCATCGGCCGATGGCTGGTCAAGGCCGCGGGCGACCCCGACATCGCTCTCACGGACTGGGACGAGGACCGCCCGACGATGCTGCCGGCAGGCGGACGCTTCGACGCCGTCAAGGTGCCGCCGCCCCTGGTGCACGCGGCGACAGCAAGCACCGTTCCGGCGTAGGTGTGCGCCGCGCTTCCCGAACTCCTCGACGGACCGGTCATCTGCCATCCGGGCGTCTGGTACTACGCGCTGGTACCGGCCGGGACGACGGAGACATGGCGGTCCCCGCACGGACAGGTCCTCGGACGAGGAGCCTGGATCGGCACGCCCCGCCCTGACCTCGTCACCCCCCACCCCTTACTGCCGTACTGGGCGGCCCTTCCGAGGAAGGCCGGCCATCTCTGCGATGCGGATGCCGTGGCCGAGTTGCTCCAAGCGGGAGCGAAACGTCTGGAGCCACCGTCACATGCGGAGCTGTACCAGGCCAGGTTGGAGCATCTGGCGGACTGCGAGTTGTGCAGCGCTGGCTCGCTCTGCGAAACGGGCCGGGCCCTGCGCGAGACGGAACGGAAGGGCCCGCGATGGAGCACGTCTTCCCTGACCGTCCGCTGACCGGTATCCGGTCAGCGGAACGCGAGGTGACGATGCTGTGGCAGGGGCCGCCCATCACGGGCGAGGACCTGCCCGCCGAGCCTCGCGAACCGGGCGCCCTGGTCCCGTGCGCCCCCTGCCTGGTCGCCGTCCTGTTCGGGCTGCGCTCCGCGCACAGGTGCGAGAAGTTCACCATCGTCCGCGCGCATGGATCCGGATTCGCCGTGACCACTCCGACATCGTGCCCGTGCGCGTGCGGGACGGACGCGGTACCGGAGAGCGCGTGACCGCCGGGCAACTGGTTGCGGTCGACTACGCGCTGGGCGACTGCTTCCGCTGCGACCGCACCGGCATCCAGACCACCCGTATCGGCGAGATCGTCAGCCCCGAGGGACAGACCTCGATCCGCGCGTGCCGATCCTGCGTCGAAGTCCTGATCGCCATACACCGGCCGGCCGACGAGCCCGTCCGTGAGTACGTCGCGCAGCACCCCCACTGAGCCCCCGCCCCGGCCGGTCGTTCCCCAATGGAGACCGGCCGGGGCTC
>NZ_JBHZEJ010000131.1:0-7115 GCF_042756365.1 Streptomyces sp. NPDC059092 | reverse complement strand
GCCGGGACTGGCCCATCACCTACCGCCACGACGAGGCCGAACGGCTCGCCCTGCTCAGGGCGTTCGGCGTGCGCGCGTTCACGTCGATGGTCTATCCGCACAAGCCGGGCATGGCCCGCTGGCTGAACGGCTGGGCCGCCGGGTTCGCCGACCGTACGCCCGGCTGTCTGAGGACGGGGGTCTCCCGCCCCGGATGATCCTGCGGGTCTACACCGTGGACCGCGAAGGCCGCGTCACCAGCGACTCCGGCATCCACGGCTTCGAGGGCGCCGAAGTCGAGACGGCCACGAGCCTTGGGCAGGAGTTCCCCCTGTGCCTGTCCTCCCACCGGCCATGAGGGCAGTGCGATGAGGGACCCGCACCGCCGACACCGCGGTCCCTGGAGTGCGCTCCCGCTTTCTTCCCCGGTCACGAGGACCTGCACGCACGGTGCCGTCAGACGGAGGACGTTCCTCTGCCCTACGCCACCGGACTCCTGCTCGTGCACCGCCGCACCTGCCTGTGCCACGCCCGCAACCGCCAGGGCACCACCCGAGTCGCCCGTTCCAGCCGGATCGCCCAGTAGCTCTCGCTGGGACGGGATCCGCAAGGCGCCCGCAACGCGCGTCCAGACCCGGACAGGCCGGGAGACGGGGCGGGCTTGAACCGGTACGGCACGACCTGTCTCCGAAGGAGTAGTCCATGACCGTCACGCTCGACCGGCCTACGAGGACCTGCACACGGGACCCGAAGGAACTCCTCAACGCCGTCCAGCCCCACATCAAGCACCTGACGATCAACGTCCTGGACAGCGGCATGACCCTCTGGGACCGCGAGGTCGCCCTGCTGCTGCGTGACCACACGATGGTCCGCGACATGGCCGAACGCATCCTCGGCAACGCCGTCATGTACACCGTCGGCTGCATGGAGCGCCCCGAGGTCCACCTGGGTGTCGGCAAGCTCGTCGACATCGGTGTTCACCAGCTCATCCTCGACACGCCGGTGTGGTGGGCCCTCTGCGACGTGTACAACGAGGGCCGTTACAAGCATCACGCCCCGTTCATCGAGCGCCGCCGCGACGGCCTGTGCCCGCGCACGGCGGACTTCCTGATGTCCATCGGCTTCGGCGTCGACGAGGAGCTGTGGGCGATCGACGGCACGGACTGCTCGCCGTGCGACAGCAAGGTCCCCGACAGCCACTGAACGGTCCTACCCTGGCCCCTGTCCTCGGTCCCCTCGGAGGACGGGGGCCAGCCCTTTTCGAAGAGGAATCGCCGTGCCCGCACAACACGACATCGCCGCCGAGACGGAGCTGTGGGACACCTACGCCGCCTCCGTCTTCAAAGACGACGCGGAGCCGAGCTTCTGCTGGACCCAGTACGCCGGACACGGACCCGGTCCTGAACTACTCGGCAAGCCACACTCCGTCCTGGAGATCGGCTGCGGCACCGGCCGCGCCCTCGCCAACCTCGCTCAGCACGGCATCACGGCTCGGGGCGTGGACTTGTCTCCCGTCATGGTCAAGAAGATCACAACGAAGTGGGCCGGCACCGGCGCGGAGTTCGTGTGCTCCGAGGTCCTGGAGTATCTGGGTGAGCACGAGGACGCGTACGACGCCGTCTACTCGATCTTCGGAGCCGCCTGGTTCACTGACCCGAGCCGCCTCTTACCCCTCGTCCGCCAGCGGCTCAACTCCGGCGGCGTCCTCGTCTTCTCACAGCCTCCAGCCATCCCTGGCGCTTACGGGCCCCAGGGCATGTACAAGGGAGGCTTCGCCGGCAAGGCGATGTTCACCTACCGCTACAGCTACCGTCCGGCGGTGTGGGAGCGCATGCTGACACGGGCCGGGTTCGCCACGGCAGAGGCTCAGGTGCTTGACGCGCCGCACCCAGGGCATATCGCGACTCTCCTCGTCCGCGCCACAGCTCCATGACTGAGCGGTGAGGGAGCAGCCGCAAGCGCCCACGCGCCCGGGCAGCAGCGGCGGCCACTCCACGGGTATCGGCTCGTGGACGAAGGCGATGCCGCCTGCGGCCGACCCGAACTGCTCGGAGCAAGCCGGTAGACGGCTCGCGCCGTTCAGGTTGAAGGAGCCCCCGCTCGCCGCACCTTTTGGGGCGCTCGGGGGCTGATCGTCGTCTCACATCCATCTCACACGGGTCTCACAGAGGGGCAGAGAGAGGACGGCAGGACGGTGACGCGTGAGGGCTTCATGGGCTCGATATGGACCACATGGAGAACGAGGAAGGCGCCCATCGCACTACGGATCAGAAGGTTGCAGGTTCGAATCCTGCCGAGTGCACACAGGTGAGAGGCCCCCGGAGTAATCCGGGGGCCTCTCGCGTTGGGCCGTACCGCGGCGAAGTACAGCAACGGGTCAGGTGAACGTCAGCCGGTGCCGCCCATCGCTTCGGAATGACTGCCGGTGGCCACACGTACCTCGTCCTCGCTCGCCTCCGCGTAGACCTCCATCGTCATGGCGATCTGCGAGTGCTGGAGGATGCGCCGGCGATGACCGTCCGGTCAGGGGATCCTTCCCAACTCTGGTTACTGGAAGTACTCCCAGCCCTGATTGGCCGACCCGTCGCAGGCGAACTGGGCGGCCTGCGCGCCGTTTGCGGTGCTCGCACCCGATATGCCCAGGCACAGGCCACTCTTGCGATTCTTCAGTTCGAAGACGGAGTCGTTGCGCGCGATCTGCACCCAGTCCTGGTTGACGTCGCTGGAGGGGTTCGCCTGGATGGCTGCCGCACCTGCCGCGGTGCTGGCGCCGTCGATGCCCAGGTTCTTGCCCGAGTAGTTCTCGAAGCTCAGGTAACTGCCGTCCGGGACCCGCGTCCACAACTGCGTCAAAGAGGAAGCGTTGAAGGGCTGCTGAACGATCTTGGCGCCGTTGGCGGTGCTGCCGCCTGACGGCTGCAGAAACTTCTCGGACTTTAAGTTCCGGATCCCATATTGCGCGGCCGCCACCACGGACTTGGCATCCGGGGACACGGACTTGACGTCCTGGATCGCCACGGGCGCCGGGTCACTGCTCCGCGACGACTGGGCGCCCGCGATCGCGGGACTGGCCATCGCCATCAGCGCCGCCCCGGCGAGAACCGCCCCGACAGCATTCCTGGTGCGTCTGATACGCATGCAACGTCTCCTTGCGCTAGGTGTCCTTGTTGTTACCGAGAGCACTCAATCAGGCCCGACGGTGAGTCCGCCAGAGAGCTCGAACATCTTGACTGGAAGCGCTTTCTTGACGAGGTCATGTCGTGCGTGTATTCGAACTCGGGTGCGAACTTGTCTTCGTGAACGCCCACGACGGACGTGGTTCCGCCAGGCGGGTGTCGTCGGCGCCACGGCGGGTGGTGCGACGGATCCGAGGCATCGCACGAGCGCCCTGTGCCTGGGCATTTCAGGTGCCGGTACCGCTGACGGCGCGCAAGCCGCACAGTTGATCTGCGACGGGTCCGGCAACCGGACCTGGACAAGTGAGTGATGACAGAACGGCCTTGAAGGGTGCTGGTGCCCGCGGCTGTCGCGTACGGTCTCGATTCCCCGGGCCAGCTTGACTGTTCCACCGTCGGAATCTGCCGTCAGAGCGCCCCGGACCGGAGTTCGGTACGCGGGTGGCGCGTGTCCTGTCACGGTGGCTGGACGCGGCCTGCCAGCTTCCTGCCCAGCGCTTGGCCCGGCACTTCGACGCAGCGGTAGGTCAGCACACACAGGGGCAGCAGCACGGCGTAGAACGCGATTTCCAGTACGGGATTGTCCTGCTGCCACCGGCCGATTGTGCCGTCGCTCACCGCCAGGAGCACCGGATGCACCAGGTAGACCGAATAGCTGATCGTTCCCAGCCCGACCAGCCAGCGCGGTATCCGCCGGCGCCGCAAGGCCAGCCCGGCGCCGAAGGTCAGCACGGCCAGCAGGAATGCCACGATCCAGCCGCGCCGGGTGAAATTGTCCCCGTCGCCGTACGTGTACGCGCACCCCACGGCGCAGGCCACCACGATCGCGGCGGCGCAGGCCGCGTACCGCCAGGTGCTCTCACCGCGCTCGGCCCGGTGGACGGCGGTGCCGAGGAACATCACCGCGAGAATCACCAGCCCTTCCCACATGGGGACCCCCCCGTTGAAGGGAACCAGGACGAGCGCCAGCACCCCGCCCACGACGCCCCCGAGTATCCGAAGCGCAGGCGACTTGGCGCCGGCACAGCAGATGGCGGCAACCATGGCGACAGAGGCGAGTGCGATGAGCAGGCCGGTGCCTACCGCACCGGACAGGGCGGAAGCCGGCAGCGCGACCCCCACCAGTACGCTCACGGCGGCGAGCAGGGCCAGGGTGACAGCCACTTCCGCCGATCGCTGGTGCAGTCGGACGGTGAAGAGAGCGACGACCAGCAGATAGAACGCCATCTCATACGAGAGCGTCCACAGGACGAGAAGGAGATTGGGCGTCCCCAGCAGCTCCTGGAGCAAGGTGACATGGGCGACTGCCACCGAGGTGATGCTCTGCCCACCGAAGTCGCGGACATGAGCGAAGCCCAGCAGGTTGGCGGCGAGGACCGCGGTGACGACCGCGGCCCACAGCGGGTAGACGCGGAACAACCGTCCGATCCAGAAGGTCCGGACGCAGCCCCGGCGCTCCAGCGACGCGGGGATGATGTAGCCGCTCACGAGGAAGAACACCATGATGCCGTACCGACTGGTGTTGAATTCCGGCATCAGCTCTCGTCGGAACTCCGCCATGAAGGAGTACGACGAGTGGTCGAACACCACAACGAGTGCCGCGATGCCGCGCAGCGCGTCCAGCCAGCCCAACCGCGATGCGTGGGCCGGCACGGCAGATGCGGGTAATCGCGACATTGCGGAGAATGACCGCTTCGGTCGAGAGGGGGCGGGGATGGGGCGCTCCATGCCCATACTCACGTCATCTCCCGCGCCGGTGTTCAACCCGGCCCTGATCAACCGCTGGTGCAACTCGAAACCGACGGGCTGGAGCAAGGCTCCGACCGAGGGTCCTCATGCGCGCCGGGCACTTGGCCGGGATTCCCGGACGACGGCAATGTTGACGGCGAGGACGGCGCACAGAGGCCGATGATCACCGCCGTACCACGCGGACGGGGGTGGATGAGCAAGTGCGGGGCGCGTCTTGGAGGTGCCGGAAATCCCGTGGTGCGGGAATCTCGGTACATGCATACTCGGCGGTTATGTCGATGACGCCTCCGACCGGCCCGATGTGTACGCGGGACTCGCTCGCCGCCGAACTGCGTGATGTGGGTCTCCGCTCCGGTGAGACCGTCCTCGTGCACTCTTCCCTCAGCTCGCTCGGGTGGGTCTGCGGCGGTGCGGTCGCCGTCGTCCAGGCGCTGCTGGATGTCCTCGGCGACGACGGGACGCTGGTGGTTCCGACGCAGTCGGGCGACAACTCGGATCCGGCGGGCTGGGTGAACCCGCCCGTGCCCGAGGCCTGGTGGGCGGAGATCCGCGCATCGATGCCGGCCTACGACGCACGCACCACACCCACCCGCAGTGTCGGTGTCATCCCGGAGGCCGTCCGCAACTGGCCCGGCGCCGTGCGCAGCGCTCACCCGCAGACGTCCTTCGCCGCAGTGGGCCCGCGCGCCGCCGCGGTCGTGGACGGCCACGCGCTGGACTGCGGGCTCGGCGAGCGCAGCCCGCTCGCCCGGTTGGAGGAGGCCGGAGCCCGGATCCTGCTGCTGGGCGCGGGCTTCGAATCCTGTACGGCGTTCCACCTGGCCGAGTACCGGATTTCGGCGCCGCAGGTCGACAACTCCTTCGCGGTCATGACCCCGCAGGGCCGTAGATGGGCCACCGTGCGCGACACCGCGATCACCGAAGACCGCTTCGGTGAACTGGGCGCGGCCTTCGAGGAGGAGCGCCCGGTGGTACGGGGCACGGTGGGCGCGGCCGATACCCGGCTCTTCTCTCTGGTCGACGCCGTCGCGTACGCCGAGCCTTGGCTGGCCGAGCATCGGCCGCATCCGGCGCGCTGAACCGCGCTGAGGACGGCGCCGGCAACGCGGCCGGGAGCGCGGGTCGGCTGCCTCGTCGAATGCTCGGGGGGACAGCGGGGCCTCGGGGGGGCTTTGAGCCGGCTTCCGGGAAGGACGGCAGCGTCAGCGCCGAGCGCAGTGCGATCACGGCGTCCCGGGTGAAGGTGGGGCCGGGGGAGGGGACGCGGTTCACGTTGCACTTCCCGCCGAACGACACCGGCGGCAGCGGCGTGACCTTCACCAGCCTGGTGGTCACCCCGCCCGACGAGACCCACTCCCGCACCGTGCCCGTGAGCATCAACCTTCCCGTGGCCGGCGACTCCGGTCCCGCCGTCAGCGTGGACCCCGTAGGCGCGGGGAAGTAGGGGACGTTGACCGCCACCGGGCGCCGCCCTTACGGCCACGTGCGCGCGTGTGCCGCGAAGAAGTCGGCCTCGCTGTGTACGGGAATGACGCACACGAGGTGACCGCCCGGTGCGCGCAGCGTGCGGCATTCCAGCCAGGCGGATTCCTCGGTCGCTCCGAGGGCCAGCAGGCGGGCGGTCTCGGCTTCGATGTCGTCGGTCTCGATGTCCAGGTGGTAGCGCGGTGCGTCGTCCACCGCCTGTACGGCCGTGACCAGGCCCGGCAGGGCTTCGTGGAGCACGGTGAACTGCTCCTCCGCCTCGACCGTACGGGCGGGTGTTCCCAGGGCGGCGGACCAGAACTCCGCGGCTCGCGACGCCTGTTCCCGGGGTACGTCGATGAGGATCGTGGAGGCACGGGAGCGGTGCATCGGGCCACCCTAGTGGTCACCCCTGGGTGGCGTGTGGGGGACCACCACGACCTGGTACGCGTCCTCGTAGACGACCCGGCCCGGGTCCGTCGAGCGCGTCTCGTGCCACGGGACGCCGTGCGCGGTGAGGAGGTCCAGGTAGCCGTCCACGCGCGCGATCAACTTCTGTGCCTCGGCCGATGGTTTGAACCAGGCGACCGCGCCCGGGTGCAGTTCGGCGTCGTAGACCAGTGGGTCGACGGTGGACGGGTCGGGGTAGTTCGCGTCGTACCAGTCGTTGCCCGCCCGCCAGAAGCGCCACTGCTCCTCGGTCAGGGCGCCGCTCCTGGCGAGGCCGTTGGCCAGGGCGAAGACGCC
>NZ_JBHZEJ010000130.1:0-7445 GCF_042756365.1 Streptomyces sp. NPDC059092 | reverse complement strand
CCGCTCGGCATGCCTGCCGAGCGGAGGGCAGGGGGAGCCCCGTAGGCATCTCCGGAGGTGTCAGACCCCCGCCCCGGGGCCGTTCCGCTCCCGCTCCTCCACATACGCGTTGTACGACGCCACCTGTGCCCGCCGCGCGAACCGCTCCACCGGCCGCAGCGCCTCACCCCGCGCCGCCATCTCCGACGCGCTCACCGCGCCCCCGTGCCCGTGTTCGTACGCCAGCGCGATCATCAGCCCCACCCGCTGCGCCTGCTCCAGCACCCGCACCGCCCGCTGCGGATAGCCCGGGGCCAGCACCTCGCGCCCCGCCTCGGCCCGCGCCCGGTACGCGTCCACGATCGCCTCGGCCACCGGCCCCGACGCCGCCACGTCCAGCCCGGACAGCACCTCGGCCGCCTCCCGCAGGGCCTCCGACAGCTCCCGCTCCGCCTCCCCGAGCGAGGGCACATCCGCCGGCGGGGCCTCCCGTACCGGCAGACAGTGCCAGAGGACCTCGACGTGACGGTCCCCCTCGGGGCCCACCGCGGACACCTCGGGCACCAGCCCGTACGGCGCCCCCACGGCGATCACGGCCTCCTCCGCCTCCAGGGCGCGGGCATTGAACTCCGGCGGTCCGCACAGCCCCAGCGGATGCCCCGGCGCGGGCAGCGCGACCCGGTACCCGGTCACCCCGAGCGCCCGCAGCCGCCCCAGTGCCAGCGTCAGCCCCACGGGCCCCGTCTCGCCCGGCAGCCCCTCCACCCGGTGCAGCGCGTCCTCGCCGACCATGGCGAGCACCGCGTCGTCCGGCGATGCGAATCCGGCCAACAGGGCATTTCCCCATGAGGCCAGCAGTCCTGAACGTGGTTGCGAAAGCATGGTCACAGCCTAGGGAACGGACCTCACGGCCGGACCACTCGACCGGTGGCGTAGGTTTTCCCTGGGGGTCCGCGTCTACAGGCGCACCCGAAACCTCAAGACGATTGCATGGGGAGACAACGCGCTCATGAGCGATGTACTGGAGCTGGTGGACGTAACCGTGGTCCGCGACGGACGCGCTCTGGTGGACGATGTCTCCTGGTCGGTCAAGGAGGGGGAGCGCTGGGTCATCCTCGGCCCCAACGGCGCGGGCAAGACCACCCTGCTCAACCTCGCCTCCAGCTACCTCTTCCCGACCGCCGGCCAGGTCCGGATCCTCGGCGAGAAGCTCGGCCAGGTCGACGTCTTCGAACTGCGCCCGCGGATCGGCGTGGCGGGCATCGCCATGTCCGAGAAGCTGCCCAAGCGCCAGACCGTCCTCCAGACCGTCCTCACGGCCGCGTACGGCATGACCGCCACCTGGAACGAGGACTACGACGAGGTGGACGAACGGCGCGCCCGCGCCTTCCTCGACCGGCTCGGAATGACCGGCTACCTGGACCGCAAGTTCGGCACGCTCTCCGAAGGCGAGCGCAAGCGCACCCTCATCGCCCGCGCGATGATGACCGACCCCGAACTCCTCCTCCTCGACGAGCCCGCGGCCGGCCTCGACCTCGGCGGCCGCGAAGACCTCGTACGCCGCCTCGGCCGCCTCGCCCGCGACCCGTACGCCCCCTCCATGATCATGGTCACCCACCATGTCGAGGAGATCGCCCCCGGCTTCACCCACGTCCTCATGATCCGCCAGGGCAAGGTGCTCGCCGCCGGCCCCATGGAGACCGAGCTGACCTCCCGCAACCTCTCCCTCTGCTTCGGGCTCCCGCTCGTCGTCGAGCGCACCAACGACCGCTGGACGGCGCACGGTCTGCCTCTCGGCTGAACCTCCGTCATATCAGCGGCCTTCTGACCCGATATCGCCCCTGTCGGGACAGGGACCCGCGCCCCTACCATGACCGTGTGGATATCGACGCGTGGGTGTGGTGGCTGATCGGCGCCGTAGGACTGGGCATTCCCCTCGTCATCACGGCGATGCCCGAGTTCGGCATGTTCTCCGCCGGTGCGGTCGCCGGCGCGATCACCGCGGCCCTCGGCGGCGGAGTGGTGGTCCAAGTCCTCGTCTTCGTCGTGGTGTCCGTGGCGCTCGTCGCCGCCGTACGCCCGTACGCCGCCCGGCAGCGCGCCGGAACGAGCGCGGGATCGGCCACCGGGATCGACGCGCTGAAAGGCCGTCAAGCCGTTGTCCTGGAACGGGTGGACGCGAGAGACGGCCGGATCAAACTGGCCGGAGAGGTGTGGTCGGCGCGCACCTACGACGAGGCCACCTCCTTCGAACCAGGCCAACAGGTCGACGTGGTCGAGATCGACGGGGCGACAGCCGTCGTCATGTGAACCCCTTCCGGCCATCCCGCCGTAACGCGACAGACGAACCGGACCGCGAGAAGAAACCAGACGCGCGAGAAGACCAGACGCGCGAGAAGAACCCAGTACCACAGCCCGACATGACAGTCAGGTGACTCAACCCGGCCGAACGGTCACCACGTTCACCTCCGGTCTGAGAAACTGGATCATCGGAACATCCGGCAGAGAAGGGCCCGAAAAACGCGATGCCATCAATCATCATCGTCCTGGTCATCCTGGTGGTGCTTGTATTCATCGCCCTGATCAAGACGATCCAGGTCATCCCGCAGGCGAGCGCCGCCATCGTCGAACGGTTCGGCCGCTACACGCGCACCCTCAACGCGGGCCTGAACATCGTGGTCCCGTTCATAGACTCGATCCGTAACCGGATCGACCTGCGCGAACAGGTCGTCCCCTTCCCGCCCCAGCCGGTGATCACCCAGGACAACCTGGTCGTCAACATCGACACGGTCATCTACTACCAGGTCACCGACGCCCGCGCCGCCACGTACGAAGTCGCCAGCTACATCCAGGCGATCGAGCAGCTCACCGTCACCACGCTGCGCAACATCATCGGCGGCATGGACCTGGAGCGCACCCTCACCTCCCGCGAGGAGATCAACGCGGCCCTGCGCGGCGTCCTCGACGAGGCCACCGGCAAGTGGGGCATCCGCGTCAACCGCGTCGAGCTGAAGGCCATCGAGCCGCCCACCTCCATCCAGGACTCGATGGAGAAGCAGATGCGCGCCGACCGGGACAAGCGCGCCGCGATCCTCACCGCCGAAGGTATCCGCCAGTCGCAGATCCTCACCGCGGAGGGCGAGAAGCAGTCCGCGATCCTGCGCGCCGAAGGTGAGGCCAAGGCCGCCGCCCTGCGCGCCGAAGGTGAGGCCCAGGCCATCCGTACGGTCTTCGAGTCCATCCACGCCGGCGACCCCGACCAGAAGCTCCTCGCCTACCAGTACCTCCAGATGCTCCCCAAGATCGCCGAGGGCGACGCCAACAAGCTCTGGATCGTGCCCAGCGAGATCGGCGACGCGCTCAAGGGACTCAGCGGCGCCTTCGACAACCTCGGCGGCGGCATGCCCGGCTTCAACACCGGCAAGCAGCGCAGGCAGGACACCCCGCTCGACTGAACACCCCTGCCCTTCGTGCATGATCAGAGGTCGGTGCATCCGGCACCGATCAGCACGAAGGGCAGCAGACCGTGACCATCTGGGAGATGCTCGCCGTCTTCGCCGCGGGCATCAGCGCCGGCGCCATCAACACCATCGTCGGCTCCGGCACGCTCATCACCTTCCCCGTCCTGCTGGCGACGGGGCTCGCCCCGGTCACCGCGACCGTCTCCAACGCCCTCGGCCTGATACCAGGGTCGATCAGCGGAGCCATCGGCTACCGCGCCGAACTCACCGGCCAGCGCCCCCGCATCCTGCGCCTGAGCGTCGCCGCGCTCGTCGGCGGGCTCAGCGGCGCCACCCTGCTGCTGGTCCTGCCCTCCACGGCCTTCGAGACGATCGTGCCCGTCCTGGTCACCCTCGCCCTCGTCCTGGTGATCCTCCAGCCCCGCCTCGCCCGCGCCGTCCAGGCCCGCCGCGCACGCAAAGGCACCAGCGCGGGACCCAACGGCGGCCCGCTCCTGTTCATCGGACTGCTGCTCGCCAGCGTGTACGGCGGCTACTTCACCGCGGCCCAGGGGATCATCTACGTCGCCCTGATGGGCATGCTGCTCGAGGACACTCTGCAACGCCTCAACGCGGTGAAGAACATCCTCGCCGCCGTCGTCAACAGCGTCGCCGCGCTCTTCTTCCTCTTCGTCGCCGAGTTCGACTGGACGGCGGTCGTCCTCATCGCGGTCGGCTCGGCCCTCGGCGGCCAGCTCGGCGCCAAGTTCGGCCGCAAGCTGCCGCCCGCCGCCCTGCGCGCGCTGGTGGTGACGGTCGGCGTCGTCGCCATCGTCCAGCTCCTGATCCACAGGTACGGCTGACGCTCACGCCGCCGGCTGCACCTGCAACTGCACCCCCGCCAGCCACTGCGGCAGCTCGGAGCGCTCACCGACGCGCAGCGACAGCAGCATCGCCTCCGCGGGGGACGGCACGAACGGCGCGTGCAGCAGCGGCATCCCCGCCTGATCCGGCGTACGGTCCGCCTTGCGGTGGTTGTCCTCGGCGCACGAAGCCACCGTATTCAGCCAACTGTCCGCGCCACCCCGGGACCGCGGCACCACATGGTCCACCGTCGTCGCGCGCCGGCCGCAGTACGCGCACCGGTGCTGGTCCCGTATCAGGACCCCACGCCTCGACCACGGAGCCTGTCTTCGGAAGGGCACCCGGACGTACCGGCAGAGCCTGATCACCCGCGGCACCGGAAGCTCCACGGCGGCGGCGCGCACACGGAGAGCGGGATGGGCCTGCTCGACGACGGCCTTGTCCTGCAGCACCAGCACCACCGCACGGTTGAGCGTCACCGTCGACAGCGGCTCGAAGCTCGCGTTCAGTACCAACGTGTCGCGCATCCCGCCCACCTCCCGTGTTCGCCGGCCCCGCCCCATCGACAAGGCTGTGGGCTTGGATCAACTCTGGCCGGGCGCGCCGAGAGGGACAACACAATAAAAAATGCCCTGCCCTGGTCTCTCCAAGACCAGGGCAGGGCAAACAAAAAGCAAACGGTCAGCTCCCGGCGGGTGCCGCGTACTCCCCGACGAGCTGCGCGCGCGCCAGCGTGTGGAAGCGCAGATTGAATCCGACGACCGCGGGAGAGGCGTCGCTGTCCGGACCGAGCCGCTCACTGTCCACCGCGTACACCGTGAACACATAGCGGTGCGCAGGGTCCCCGGGCGGCGGCGCGGCGCCCCCGAACTCCTTCGACCCGTAATCGTTGCGCGCCTGTACGGCCCCCTTGGGCAGCCCCTCGAACGAGCCGCTGCCCGCGGCCACCGGAAGCTCCGTGACCGACGCGGGGATGTCGAAGACCACCCAGTGCCAGAATCCGCTGCCGGTCGGCGCGTCGGGATCGAAGCACGTCACGGCGAAGCTTCCGGTCTCCGCGGGGAACCCCTCCCACCGCAGCTGCGGTGAGGTGTTCCCGGCGGCCTGGACCTGGGCGTCCTTCAGGACCGCCCCGGGCGTGACGTCGTCGCTCACCACGGTGAACGACGGCACCCGCGGATGGAAGTCGTGAGGGAGTGGGGCCCTCGTCGCCTCGGTCACGTCTGAACCTCCGGATATCGGCTGTCGTCTGTCGGATGTCGGCGGACCGAGCCTAAGGGTCTCGCTCAGAACCAGTTGCGACGGCCACCCACCTCGGCGAGCCACTGGTTGAGGTACGCCGCCCAGTCGGTGCCCTGGTAGTCGCCCAGACCCACCTGGAACGAGCGGAACGAGTCGCTGCCCTCGGTGAAGAGCCCCGGCTTCTTGTCCATCTCCAGGATGACGTCCATCTCGCGGTCGTCCGCGACGAAGGTCAGCTCGACCTGGTTCAGCCCCCGGTACTGCTGCGGCGCGAAGAACTCGATCTCCTGGTAGAACGGCAGCCGCTGCCGCGTCCCGCGGATGTGCCCCTTCTCCATGTCCGCGCTCTTGAAGCGGAAACCGAGATGGATGAAGGCGTCCAGGATGGCCTGCTGCGCCGGGAGCGGATGGACGTTGATCGGGTCGAGATCGCTGTTGTCCAGCGCCCGCGCGATGTCCAGCTCCGTGGTCACGCCGATGTTCATGCCCCGCAGCGGCTGCCCGTCGATGGTCGTGACCGGGGTCTCCCACGGGATCTCCAGGCCGAACGGCACCACGTGCACCGCCCCCGCCTGCACCTCGAAGGCGCCGCCGATGCTCTGCCGGGTGAACTCGATGTTCTGCTTGGTCTCCTGGTCGTTCCCCTCCACCTCGACCCGCGCCTGGAGCCCGACCGAGAGCCCCTGGATCCGCTGGTTCACGGAGCCGCCTTCGAGCCGCACCTCACCCTGCACGACCCCGCCGGGCACCACGTTCGACTCGGTCAGCTCGGTCTCGACCGTCGCCCCACCGGCGCCCAGGCTCGCGAGCAGCTTCTTGAAGCCCATGTGTCACTCCTACTAAATCCTTCGGGTCCCTGACCCCTACTTACGCCACCGGGCCACGGACGGTTCCCATGTACGCTCGGACGCCATGATGGCGAGCCCCGACCGTATGCCGTTGCCCAGGGACTTCTTCGACCGGCCGGTCCTCGACGTCGCGCCCGACCTCCTCGGCCGGACGCTGGTACGCGAGACATCCGACGGCCCCATCGAGCTGCGGCTCACCGAGGTGGAGGCGTACGCGGGCGACATCGACCCGGGCTCGCACGCCTTCCGGGGCCGCACGCTCCGTAACGCGGTGATGTTCGGCCCGCCCGGTCACGCGTACGTCTACTTCACCTATGGGATGTGGCACTGCCTCAACCTGGTGTGCGGACCGGAGGGCAGGGCGAGCGGGGTACTGCTCAGGGCCGGCGAGATCGGCGTGGGCGCGGAGCTGGCACGTAAACGTCGCTTCTCGGCCCGTCACGACAGAGAACTGGCCAAGGGCCCGGCCCGTCTGGCCACCGCCCTGGACGTGGACCGCGCACTCAACGGCACGGACGTCTGCGCCGGCCCGGAAGAGCCGCTGTCGGTCCTCACCGGCACCCCGGTCACCAAAGACCAGGTCCGCAGCGGTCCCCGTACGGGAGTGGGCGGTGACGGCGCCCCCCACCCGTGGCGCTTCTGGATCGACGGCGACCCCTCGGTCAGCCCTTATCGGGCCCACGTTCCACGCCGCCGCCGAACTTGACTCCACTGTTGCCGCCGCCTAATGTGGCCCGAGCCGCTTTCAACGGAGCCTGCTGTTCAGCAGCCTCCGAAGCGGCCACCCACTACACACGATCACACCCTGACGGGTCCGAGTTTCGGCATGCCGAAATTCTGCACTCATCGGCTCGATTATGAGCCGGGCAGGGACTCGGTTAAAGTAGTGAGCAGCCGAAAGGCAAAGGGCCAATCCAAAGGCCTTCGGAATTCTGGAAGCGGGAAACACCGCCGAATGAATCTGATAGAGTCGGAACCGCCGGAAAGGGAAAGCGCGAAAGCGAAGAACTGGAAAGCAGCCCCGCTCCGACGGGGAATCGGACACGAAAGAGTCTGATAGAGTCGGAAACGC
>NZ_JBHZEJ010000129.1:0-8102 GCF_042756365.1 Streptomyces sp. NPDC059092 | reverse complement strand
CAATCCACACCGAACCCGGAAGGCCCTCACTCGTTCAAGATCACCCCGCCGTGATTGCTGTCACCAACCTCCGTGGACAGAACACCTAGGGCGTGCCAGGTGGCCAGCGCGGCGTCGCTCGCGCCGCCGACGATCCCGGCGGGGCGTACGTCGCCCAGCGCATGGGCGATGGCTTCGACGTCCCGGGTGGAGATCCGCAGCGCCGCGTCGGCACATCGGAACGCGGGAGCATCCGCTCGCATGTCCACAGCGATGGTCGGAATCCCGCGACGCTGCGCCTCCTGGTACAGCGGGATGTGCTCCTCCGACGCGCCGAGCACCAGCAGCGCGTTCTGTGGCAACTGGTCACAGGACATGGTCACGCTCCGACCTCGGCGCCGCGATGTGGACGGCCGGCATCGCGGCCTGCGGGTTGCGGGAGAGCGGCGCCCAGCGGTCCGGGTTACGCCGGTACCACTCCACGGTCTCGGCGAGACCGTCGTCCAGGTCGCGGGTGGGCTGGTAGCCGAGGTGGTCGGCAATCTTCGTCCAGTCCATGGAGTACCTGATGTCGTTGGCTCGCCGGTCCGGCCCGTACGTAACCGAGCCCCAGTCGGCCCCGCACACGCGCAGGAGCGCTTCGGTCAGCTCCAGGTTCGTGAGGTCCGTCCCGCCACCGATGTTGTAGACCTCGCCCGGCACACCGCCGCGCAGCACCAGTTCGATCCCTGCGCAGTTGTCCTCGACGTGCAACCAGTTGCGTACGTGCTGACCGCGACCGTGAAGGGTGACCGGCTCGCCCCTGAGCAGACGGGTGACGAACAGCGGGATGATCTTCTCCGGGTGCTGGTACGGGCCGTAGTTGTTCGAGCTGCGCGTGACGCACACCGGAACCTCGTAGGTGTGGAAGTAGCTCAGGGCCACGAGATCGCTGGCAGCCTTCGATGCTGCGTACGGGACGCTGGGGCGTAACGGGTCGTCCTCCGTGGCGGTGCCGACCGGCAGCGGCCCGTACACCTCGTCCGTGGAGACGTGGACGAACCGCTGGATGCCGTGCTTCACAGCCGCGTCCGCGAGGGTCTGGGTGCCGAGGACGTTCGTGGACAGGAACGTCCTGGCCGCGGAGAAGCTACGGTCGACGTGGGACTCCGCGGCGAAGTGCACGACGGCCGTGTGCTGGCTGACGAGGTCGTCCACCAGGCCGGCGTCCAGGATGGTCCCGTGTACGAATCGGAGCTTCGGGCTGAGGAACGCTTCGCCCAGATTTTCGATGTGCCCCGCGTAGGTGAGAGCGTCGAGAACCGTCACCTTGGCCACGTCGTCCGATCGCAGGAGACGTTTGACGAAGTGCGAGCCGATGAAGCCGGCCCCACCCGTAACAAGAACCTTGTCCATGAGCGTTCAGTCCCATCCGGAGAGGCGGATACGAGTCGTGCCCCTTCTCGCGTCGGGAGAGGCACGGCACCAGGAAACCTCGCAGCGGTGCCCGCGCAGCAGGCACACAAGGGGGGCTCACAACTCACGAAAACCGGCCCCGGGACGCGGCGTTGTGCCTACGCTCGCCTCAGCGCCCTGTGGCAACGGGCCACAGCCAGAACCTTGAGGGAGCCGCCGTGGCAGCGTCGCCGCGCCGGACCAAACAGCCGAACCAGGCCCTCGGCCGACTCATCACAGCCTCCGGCGCCAGCCACAAAGCGCTGGCCCACCGGGTCAACCAACTCGCCCAAAGAGCGGGAAAGAAACGGGAATACACCCATACGAGTGTCGCGAACTGGGTTGACTACGGAATGCAACCCAAACCCCCGATACCATCACTGATTGCCGCAGCGCTGGGCGAGCGCTGCGGCCGACCCGTCAGCCTCGCGGAAATCGGGATGGACAGCCCCAACGTGCCGGACACCACGGGCCTGGACTTCGCGAGAGATCCGCAAGACGCCATCCGCCTAGCCGCCGACTTCTGGAGTCACGTGGACCGCCGTGCACTCATCGGTACCAGCGCCTTCGCCATCAGCGCTTTCGCGACCCCTGTCACCAGATGGCTGGTCAGACAGGCAGACGACGAGGTCGCCCGGTACGACGGCCGTCGCGTTGGCCGCGCCGCCGTAGCCGAGCTGTGGGAGGCAGCCCGCGAAGCCCAGAGCTGGGACTCCAAATACGGGGGCGGCAACTGGAAATCGAACCAGGTCGCGGACTGCCTCACCCACCGTGCCGCGCCCCTGCTGCGCGGCCAGTACACCGAGCCCGTCGGCCGGGCCCTCTTCTCCGTCACCTCCGAACTGTCGCGGGTGGCCGGCTGGAGCGCCCTCGACATCGGTCACCACGACGTCGCGCAGCGGCACTTCATCCAGGCCCTCCGACTCGCCCGCGCCGGCGCGGACGTGCAACTCGGCTCGTACGTCCTGACCACGATGGCCCTCCATGCGGGCTTACGCGGGTACACCGGCGAGGCCATCGACATGGCGCAGGGCGCGTACGAGCGGGGCAAGCGGGCGGCGGCCCCGCGCGTCCTCGCGTTCACCAAGCTCATCGAGGCGCGAGCCCACGGCAAGGCCGGTGACCATCGCAGCGCCGCGCGGGCCCTCGCCGCGTCGGAGACTCTGCTCGACCGGGCACGCACCCAGGCCGATGAGCCGGAGTGGATCGGTTACTTCACCCATGCCCGTATGAGTGCCGACGCTGCCGAGATCTACCGTGACCTGCACATTCCTCACGTCGCTCTTCAGTGGCATTCCCAGGCAGCCGCCATGTCCGCGCACTCCTTCACCAGATCTGCAGGACTTCGCTACGCCGTGGTCGGTACGGTCCATCTCCAGAATCGGGACCTGGACCTGGGTCTTCACCTGGGCCAGCAGGCCATCGCCATACTCGCCAATGTCGAATCCAGCCGGGCGCGCGACTACGTACGCGACTTCGTCACCGCTCTCGCCCCGTGGCAGGGCGAAAGCCGCGTCAACGACTTCGTCAAGCACGCGCGTCGGGAACTCTCGATGAGTGCGTGACCAGCTCCGGCAGCGGCCGGAACACGAAAGAGCGCCCCTCTGTCCAGCCCTTTACGGCTGGACAGAGGGGCGCGGTGTATCAGCGGTAGAGCGCGATGAGGCCGGATGCCGTACCCGCGACACCCGCGAGAACACCGATGGTGGGCAGCGGCCAGCGGGCCCGTTCGAGGGTGCGGAGCCTGGCTTCGTGGTCGGCGACGTCGGATCGGATGTCCTTGGTCTCGTTCAGGACCTCATCGAGTTTCAGCTCGATACGGTCGACCGTTCTGGCCAGGTCCCGCACCTCCTGATAGGTCTGTGCCGGGCTGATGTACACGCCCGGGTCCGGCGGCGGCGCGGTCACTGGCGGTCCCGTACGGTCTCCGTCAGGCCGGGCCCTTCGCCCCCGCCGCCGGAGGTGGCTATCCCGGTCAGGACCGCCAGAAGCGCGGCGCCCGCAGCGAGGGACAGGCCGTCACCCCAGTCCGCGGATACGACTCCGACGGTGTCGAGGCCGAGCGTGGCTGCCAGGACCTGAGCCCCGGTGCGTACGGCCCGCTCGCCGGTCGACTTCCAGAAAGCAGCAGTGAAACATGGAGCGTCCTTTCATCAGGTGTTGTGGGGGACCTTGAGCCGTTCGAACGTCGCGATGAACAGCGCCGCCGTCGATCTCGTCGCCGCTCTGCGACGCCCGGTGATCTCCAGTTTCCACGCCGCGTTCAGCCTGGGCGGCATGGTCGGAACGGGGCTCGGCGGGCTGCTCGCGGGCGGCCTGTCCCCGGCCGTCCATCTGGCGCTTCTGTGCGCTGTCGGCCTGCTGGTCACCCCCACGGCCGGCCGGACGCTGCTGCTGACCCCCGCGCCGGTGACGGACCGTACCCGGACCGAGGACCGTACGGGCACGGGCACGGAGAAGCGCGGCGGAGGCGGACTCCGGCCGGACCGGCGCACCCGCCGACTGGTCGTCCTCTTCGGCGTGATCGCGCTGTGCACGGCGTACGGCGAGGGCGCGATGGCCGACTGGAGCGCGCTCCACCTCAGCCAGGACCTCGACGCCACCCCCGGTGTGGCCGCGGCCGGTTACTCGCTCTTCGCCCTCGCCATGACCGCGGGACGCCTTTCGGGCACGGCCCTGCTGGAACGGCTCGGCCAGACCCGCTCCCTGGTCCTGGGCGGCGTCACGGCCGCTCTCGGCATGCTGCTCGGCGCCCTCGCGCCCACCGCCTGGCTGGCCCTGGCGGGGTTCGCCGTGGCCGGGCTGGGCCTCGCCAACATCTTCCCCGTCGCGATCGGCCGGGCGGGGGCGCTGGCGGGGCCCGGCGGGGTCGCCGCGGCGTCCACGCTCGGATACGGCGGGATGCTGCTGGGCCCGCCCGCGATCGGCTTCCTCGCCGACTGGTTCTCGCTGCCGCTCGCCCTGACCACGGTGGCGCTGCTCGCCGGCGCGGCGGCCCTCATCGCCTACGCGGCCCGCGGCGCCTCGGCGAACGGCCCGGCGGGGCACACCCACGAAGGATGAGTAGGAGTACTCAGGCACAGCCGTTCGATCTCCCCCACCCTGGAAGGAGACGCAAGGACGCTCCACTTCAAGGGAAAGAGCCATGAACTCCAGGGAGAACATGATGACTTCGGAACGGCTGACCGGACTCGCGCGGCTCGCCTTCAAGAACCGTGCCTCCCAGGTCTATCTCGCCCTCGTCGCCGCGGCGACGGTGTTCGTCACGGTCGACACCCTCTTCGTGCACCACGCGGACGCCTCGATCGCCGGGGTGTGGCTGTTCTTCCTCGCGGCACCGACCGTCTTCCTCTTCCTCATCGGAGGCGGGGCCATCGGTGAGGGCTTCGTCGCCTCCGCCGGGTTCCTCTATCCGGCACTGGTCGTCTCCGTCCTCGTCCAGGCGGTCGCCATAGGCCCCTTCGTACGGCTGCTGCGCCACCGTCCCGCCCCCGCGACCGGACGCCCCCGCGAGGCCTGACGGCCCCTCGGCCAGGCGGACACTTCGCCCGGCCGGGCCCAGCGGCCGCCTGGCACAATGCCCGGTATGGAGACAGCGGAGCACATACGCGGGCTGGCCCGTGAGGGACGTATCCTCGCCGATGCCGCCGTCAAGGCCGGCCCCGACGCGGAAGTACCCGTCTGCCCCGGCTGGCGGGTCCGCGACGTACTGCGGCACACCGGCACTGTGCACCGCTGGGCGACGGCTTACGTCGCGGAGGGCGGCACCGCCCGGGTCCCCCTCCCCGCGGCGCCGGACCTCGACGGGGACGCGCTCGCCGAATGGTTCCGGGAGGGCCACGACCGTCTGGTGACCACTCTCGACACGGCACCCGCCGATCTGCGCTGCTGGTCCTTCCTGCCCGCGCCGAGCCCGCTCGCGTTCTGGGCACGGCGCCAGGCACACGAGACGGCCATCCACCGCGCGGACGCCGAATCCGCCCTCGGCCAGGGGTTCTCCCCGGTGGACGCCGCCTTCGCGGCGGACGGGATCGACGAACTGCTCAGACACTTCCACGGACGCGACCGCAGCCGGGTCCGGTCGGACGTGCCGCAGGTACTGCGCGTACGGACCACCGACACGGATGACGTCTGGACGGTACGGATCACCTCGGAGCCGGTACGGGCCGACCACCGGAAGGCCGGCGCCGACGACAGCGGTGAAGGCACCGCCCCGGACGGCGAGTTGAGCGGCCCCGCCGAACAGCTCTATCTGGCTCTGTGGAACCGGCTCCCGCCGGACGCCGTGACCGCCACCGGCGACGCGGCTCTCGCCCGGCTGTGGCGCGAGACCTCCGCGGTCTGACACCGACGCGGGCGCCCCCGGCGTTCCTTGCACCGGGGCGGGCCCCTCGGTCAGACTCGGACCATGGGGACACGGAGCGGGGCCGAACGGGACGCCATCACCGTCGAGATCGCCTTCGCGGTACTGACGGGGGCCTTCGCGGCGGCCCTGGTGTTCGGGCTCGTCGCCGGTACGGCGTGGTACCTGGAACTGCCGGAGGCGGGGCTGCGGATCGGCGGAGTCGCCGGCTGCCTCGCCTTCGTGGCGCGCGTGGTCCAGGTCCTGTGGCACTTCACCCCGGGCGCCCCGGCCGAGACCGCCCCTCAGCCGAGCCGACCCGGCCGTAACAGCCCCGACGCGTAGGCGCGCACGCCCGCTGCCGGAGTCTCACGTCGCCTGCATGCCACCGTCGACGGGGAGGACCGTGCCGGTCACATAGGAGGCGCGGTCGCTGAGGAGCCAGGCGGCGGCCTGGGCGATCTCGTCGGGGTCGGCAGCGCGGCGCAACGGGGTGTGCGCGTTGAGCTGGTCGACGATGCCGGGCGTGTGGTCGTTCCAGGCACGCACCATGTCCGTCAGTGTGGTGCCAGGAGCGATGGCGTTGACGCGGATGCCCTCCGGACCGTAGGTGAGGGCTGCCGACTCGGTGAGACTGTTGACCGCCCGCTTCATCGCACCGTAGGCGGGCAATGTGGGATTGCCCTTCAGGCTGCCGACGGAGGAGTTGTTGACGATGGCCCCCGTGCCGGCGGTGGAGCGGATGGCGGCGACCTGGGCCGCCATGGCCAGCCAGACCCCCTTGAGGTTCACGGCGTAGATGTGGTCGAAGTCGGCCTCGGTCGCCTGGTCCATCGGGCCGGGCGGCACGTTGGTCGCGGCATTGTTGAAGGCGACGTCGAGCCGGCCGTACAGGTCGACGGCGCGGTCGACGGCGGCCCGGACAGCGGCCCCGTCGGCCAGGTCGCACACCGTGTACTCCGCGGTGCCGCCGGCCGCCCGAATTCCCTCGGTCACCGCCTTGAGCTGATCCTCCGTGCGTGCCGTGAGCAGGACGCGGGCGCCCTCCCGGGCGAACAGCCGGGCCGCGGCGGCGCCGATGCCACGGCCGGCACCGGTGATGAAGGCGACCTTGCCGGCCAGCAGGCCCACAGCGGCGGGGGTGGACGTGTCAGTGGTCTGTGTGTTGTTCATGGCAGCAAGCCTGCGCCCGGCCGCACAGCCGATCCAGGCACCAGCGGTACCTGGATCGGCTCCCGGCATCCACGCACACTGGAGGTATGGACAGACAAGAACTGGCCGGCTTCCTGCGCAGCAGGCGCGAGCGCATCAGCCCTGCCGACGTGGGTCTGCCCGCCGGGCCGCGCCGCCGCACCCCGGGGCTGCGTCGCGAGGAGGTGGCGCAGCTGGCGTTCATCTCGACCGAGTACTACACGCGGCTGGAACAAGCCCGCGGCCCGCGCCCGTCGCGCGAGGTACTGGCCGGGCTGGCCCGGGCCCTGCGCCTGCCGGACGCCGAGCGCGACCACCTGCACCACCTCGCCGGCGCCCCGCCCGGCCCACCGGCCGGGCCCTCACGCGAAGTGCGGCCGAGCGTCCTCGACCTGCTGCGGCGGCTGCCGCACACCGCGGCGATCGTGTTGTCCGCGACCTACGAGGTGATCGCCTGGAACGAGCTGGCCGCCGCCCTCCTGGAGGACTACTCAGCGCTGTCGCGACAGGAGCGCAACCTCGTGCGCCGTGCCTTCCTCGCACCGCCGTCGCGGGATCGGCTGCTGCAGGACCCGCTCGACGCGGAGGCCTTCGCCCGCGCCGCGGCCCGGCGCCTGCGTGGCGCCGCCGCCCGCTACCCCGACGATCCCGAGGTGGCCACGCTGGTGGCCGACCTCCTCTCCGGCAGCCCGGAGTTCGCCCGGCTGTGGGCCGCCCACGACGTACGCGCCGAGCCCACCCTGCGCAAAACCATCAATCACCCGCTGATCGGCCCCATCACCGTCAACTGCGACGTCCTCGACATCACCGACCGCGACCAACAAGTCGTGATCTACACGGCCGATCCCGGCTCTCCCGCGGAGGAGGCGCTACGGCTGCTGTCGGTGATCGGCACGCAGCGCATGGACGTGCCCGGCTGAGGCGCGATGAGCCGGTCGGTCGCCCATCCCGCGCGAGGCGTCCTCGGCGGGACGCGGCGGCGGGGGGACGCGGCGGCGGGCAGGCCGAGGATCACCTGGCCGAGAGCGGGGCCGGTGGCCCGATCCGTCGGAGCCGTGGGAACGGCCGACGACGAACCCGGCCGCGCCACCTCCGTACACGCCGCGCGGGATGAAGCCTGGGCCCGGGAGGTGCCCCGCCGCCGGCACCTGCGCGG
>NZ_JBHZEJ010000128.1:0-8333 GCF_042756365.1 Streptomyces sp. NPDC059092 | reverse complement strand
TCGGGGCCTGCGCGCCCCCCGTCGTGGTGCCCGCCCCGGCCACCCCGGGTGCCTCTCCCCGGGTTGTTACGCACGACACGCCCGGCCCCCCCGGGCCGCGCGCTTCTCCCTTGTCGCGGCACCCCCAACCGCTTTATAGTCAACATGACCATTAAGGAGGCGGGCATGAGTCCAGTGCTGCCCCCCACCGGCGACCGCCGGCGGACCTGGTCCCACGGGGGTGGACCAGGTTCGCCGGCCCGGCGGGGGCCACGATGAGCCCGCCCGAGCGGCACGCCGCCACGGCCGAGGCCCCGCCCCCGTACGACACGGCGCCGTACGACCCGTCCGCCTTCGAGCCCTTCGCCGTCACGGTCGACCTCGCCGTCTTCACCGTCCGCGACAGCAGGCTGCACGTCCTGCTCGTCGAGCGCGGCGAGGCCCCGTACCGGGGTGACTGGGCGCTGCCCGGCGGCTTCGTCCTGCCGAAGGAGTCCGCCGGACAGGCCGCCCGCCGCGAACTCGCCGAGGAGACAGGCCTGTCGGAGGAGACCGCGGGCGCGCTCCACCTCGAACAGCTCCGCACCTACAGCGCCCCGGACCGCGACCCCCGGATGCGGGTCGTGTCCGTCGCGTACGCCGCTCTCGTGCCGGACCTGCCCGAGCCACGCGGCGGCGGGGACGCCGCCCGCGCCCGGTGGACCGGGTTCGGTGACCGCGGCTCCCTGGCCTTCGACCACGACCACATCCTCGCCGACGCCTACGACCGCATCGGCGCCAAGCTCGAATACACCTGTCTCGCCACGGCCTTCTGCCCGCCCGAGTTCACCCTGGGCGAGCTGCGGCAGGTCTACGAGACCGTCTGGGGCGTGGCACTCGACCGCCCCAACTTCCGGCGCAAGGTCCTCACCACGCCAGGGTTCGTCCAGGCGCTGGAAGGGCCGCCGCGCCGGACGGGTGGCCGCGGGAAACCCGCCGCGCTCTACCGTGCGGGTGCCGCCACCACGCTGCATCCACCTCTGCTGCGACCGGAAGGACGGACGGCATGATCATCGCGAGGACCCTCACCAAACAGGCCGCGACGGGCTCCCTCATCGGGCTGGCGCTCGGCGACGCCCTCGGCTTCCCCACCGAGTTCAACGACGTTCCCTCGATCCTCGCCAAGTGCGGCCCCTGGCGCGAGATGCAGCTGCCGAAGCCCGCCATCGTCACCGACGACACCCAGATGACACTCGCCTTCGCCCGTGGCATCAGGACCGCGATGGATCGCGGCGTCCTCGGCCCGATCCGTCTGGAGCGCCCCGTACGCGACGAGTTCGTGGACTGGTACCACTCCCCGGACAACAACCGCGCCCCCGGCGCCACCTGCATGAAAGCCTGCATGCTCCTCGACAGCGAGCGGCCCTGGCAGCGCGCCAGCCAGGTCCACTCCAAGGGCTGCGGCGCCAATATGCGGGTCGCGCCCATCGGCCTCGTCCCCGGACTGAGCGACGAACAGCGGGCCGGCGCCGCCCAGTTGCAGGCCGCCCTCACCCACGGCCACCCCACCGCCCTCGCCGCCTCCGACCTCACGGCACGCACCGTCTACCTGCTCTCGCACGGCGGCGAACCCGGCGCGCTGATGGGCCAGCTCCGTTCGTACGCGTACGAGAACCGCGAGCACTACCGCCAGCGCTGGCTCGGCGACCTGTGGACGTACGCCGACGACGCCGGCCCCGAGGAGTTCATCGCCCGCGGCTGGGACGAATGCCTGGCAGCCCTCGAACGCCTCCAGCAGGCCCTGCGCGCCCCCTCCCCGGAGACCGACCCCTGCCTCGCCACCGGCGACGGCTGGGTCGCCGAGGAGGCGCTGGCCACCGGGCTGCTCTGCTTCCTGCTCTTCCCGTCCGACCCCGTCACCGCGCTGCGCCGGGCCGCCTGCACGCGCGGCGACTCGGACTCCATCGCCGCTCTCGCGGGCGCCTTCGCCGGCGCGCACCTGGGCGCGGGCGCCTGGCCCAAGGAGTGGGCCGAGCGGATCGAGTACCGCAGCGACCTCATGTCGCTGGGAGCCCTCTGGGACTCTTGATCCATGCGTACCGAAGAGATGAGCGCGGACGAGCGGGACCACACGGCGGGGCCGGGCCACGCCGAGGTGCGGAGCCGCGCCGACCGCCTGCGCGCCGCCGGGCTGCCGGTCACCGACCTCGGCCCGGTCCTCGCCGCGGAGAGGGACCCGCTGCTGTTCGCCACGGTCTCCGGGGCGCATCTGTACGGCTTCCCCTCCCGCGACTCGGACGTGGACCTCAGAGGCGCCCACCTGCTGCCCGTCGCCGCGCTGGTCGGGCTGCGGGAGCCGGAGGAGACCCGGTCGCGGACGGGCGACCGGGACGGCGTGGAGATGGACCTCGTCACGCACGACCTGCGCAAGTTCGTCCGGCTGATGCTGCGCCGCAACGGCTATGTGCTGGAGCAGCTCCTCTCCCCGCTGGTGGTCCGCACGACCGAGGCGCACCGGGAGCTGATCGCGCTCGCCCCGGCCGTGCTCACCAGTCACCACGCACACCACTACGCGGGGTTCGCACGGACCCAGTGGCGGCTGTTCGAGCGGACCGGTGAACTCAAGCCCCTGCTCTACACCTTCCGCGCGCTGCTCACCGGCGTGCACCTGATGCGTGGCGGCGGGATCCTCGCGCATCTGCCCACCCTGCTCCAGGAGGTGGCGGCGCCGGGCTATCTGCCCGAGCTGATCGCCGCCAAGGCCGAGGCGGAGCACGGACCGGCCACCGGTCCCGGCCGGGACCGGCTGGAGCGGGACGTGGAGGCGCTGCGCACGGTGCTGGACGAGGCGCGGTCCGCCACGGCCCTGCCCGGCGCGGCCGTCTCCGCCGGACACGAGGCGCTGCACGACTTCGTGGTCCGCGTCCGGCTGGCGGGCTGATCCGTACGCCGTACGCGTCCCCTACGCCGCACCCGCTCCCCACGCGCGGGCCGAGGCGCGGCGCGTACGGATCAGGAAGTCCTCCACCCGGGCGCGGTCCGGCTCGGCCGGCAGCGGGGAGCGTGCGACCGCCTCGTCCGCCTCGGCGGCCAGCACGGCCATCCGGCGCTCCACCTCCGGCCACGGCACCTCGCCGCGCTTGACCGCGAGCAGCCGCTCGCGCTCCGGACCGACGTCGACGACCAGGTGGCCGGTACGGAGCAGATCCCGGCAGGAGGCGAGCAGCCGGAGCAGATGCGTGGCGGGCTTCCAGCGCGGCGCCCCGTCACGCCGGATCCGCGCCACCAGCTTCCCGTGCTGGCCCTCCGCGTACCGTACGAACGTCCGGTGCGCCTGCCGGGAGAGGAACGCCTCGCGCAGCGAGAGCAGCTCGCGGCCCGTGGCGTCGGCGTGCTCGACCAGCGGGGAGTGCAGGCACTCCAGGACGTTCGGGTTGGTGTGCAGCGCGAGGGAGCAGAAGCGTTCCAGCTCCCAGGAGAACTGCTCGGGCGCCGGCCCCTCGACATGGACCGGCGGCTTCTCGAACCCCCAGTACAGCGGCGTCGGGGCGAGGAAGACCCCGCGCAGGTCCGTGTCGCTCCCCTCCGTCGCCAGACCGAAGGCGCGCGAGCCCATGACGCACGCGTAGACGGTGTGGTCGCGGACGAGGGTTTGCGGCGGGGGCGAGGTCATGCGCGCGAGCGTACGGGGGCTCGCGGCAGGTCGTTAGTCTGGACGGAGCACTCGATCATTCATGGGAGAACGTTGTGGCGGTACGAGCGGTTCGCGGGGCCGTCCAGTTGGAGCGGGACGAGTCCGGGCACATGGACGAGCAGGTCAAGCAGCTCCTCACCGCGATCATGGAGCGCAACGGACTGACCACCGACGACCTCATCAGCATCTGGTTCACGGCGACGCCCGATCTGCACAGCGACTTCCCGGCCGCCGCCGCGCGCGGCCTCGGCATCGTCGACGTACCGCTGATCTGCGCCCAGGAGCTGGACATCGCCGGCGCCCTGCCGCGCGTCGTCCGTGTCCTCGCCCACATCGAGTCCGAGCTGCCCCGGTCCGAGGTGGCGCACGTCTACCTCGGCGCCGCCGCCGCTCTGCGCAAGGACATCGCCCAGTGAGAACCGCCCTGGTCGTCGGGACCGGCCTGATCGGCACCTCCGCCGCGCTGGCCCTGGCGGGCCGGGGGGTCACCGTCCACCTCAGCGACCACGACCCCTCCAGGGCCAGGACCGCCGCCGCGCTCGGCGCCGGTACGGACGCGCCGCCCGAGGGCCCCGTCGACCTGGCGGTCGTCGCCGTACCGCCGCGGCACGTCGCCGTCACGCTCGCCGAGGCGATGCGCGCCGGGGTGGCCCGCGGCTACCTGGACGTCGCCAGCGTCAAGGGCGGGCCCCGGCGCGAACTGGCGGCGCTCGGCCTGGACACCACCGCGTACATCGGGACGCACCCCATGGCGGGCAAGGAGCGCTCGGGCCCGCTCGCCGGGACCGCCGACCTCTTCGAGGGGCGGCCCTGGGTGCTGACCCCGACCCGGGAGACCGACACCGAGGTGCTCAACCTCGCGCTGGAACTGGTCTCGCTCTGCCGCGCCCTGCCCGTGGTCATGGACGCGGACGCGCACGACCGGGCGGTGGCGCTGGTCTCGCACACCCCGCATCTGATCTCCTCGATGGTCGCCGCCCGCCTGGAGGCCGCCGACGAGAGCGCCGTACGCCTCTGCGGCCAGGGCATCCGCGACGTCACCAGGATCGCGGCCTCCGACCCCGCGATGTGGGTCGAGATCCTCTCCGCCAACGCGGGCCCGGTCGCCGAGGTGCTGGCCGCCGTCGCCGCCGACCTCGACGAGACCGTCGAGGCGCTGCGCGCGCTCCAGTCCGCCGACGAGGCGAAGCGGCGCGGCGGCGCGGCCGGCATCGAGGACGTCCTGCGGCGCGGCAACGCGGGCCGGGGCCGCGTCCCCGGCAAGCACGGCGCCGCCCCGACGGCGTACGAGGTCGTCGCCGTCCAGGTCAGCGACCGGCCGGGCGAGCTGGCCCGGATCTTCGCGGACGCCGGCGCGGCCGGGGTGAACGTCGAGGACGTACGGATCGAGCACGCGACCGGACAGCAGGCCGGCCTGGTCCTGGTGATGGTCGAACCGGCCGCGGCGCCCGTACTCGCCGCGGCGATGCGCGAACGCGGCTGGTCCATCCAGCAGTGACCGCGCGGTGACCAGGGGTGACACCGGCGGGCACCCGCCGGCGACCGGCGTGCGGGGCCGGAGGCGGTCCCGTACGAGGGGTGCGATCGGGGCCCTGAAGACTCGGTAACCTTGTGCGGGGGCGTGTGCGCGTCCCCGCACATCCACCCCGTGACTCAGGAAGGTGTCCGTCCCCCGTGGAAGCTACCCCCGCCCGGACCGCCCAGGCCGCTGTGATCGTCGCCATCGACGGGCCCTCGGGCACGGGCAAGTCGAGCACCTCCAAGGCCGTGGCCGCCCAGCTCGGGCTGAGCTACCTGGACACCGGCGCGCAGTACCGCGCGATGACCTGGTGGATGAGCAGCAACGGCGTCGACGTCGAGGACGCCGCCGCCGTCGCGACCGCCGCCGCCAAACCTGTCCTGGTCTCCGGCACCGACCCGGCCGCGCCCACGATCACCGTCGACGGCGTGGACGCCGCGGGCCCGATCCGCACCCAGGAGGTCACCGCCCGGGTCAGCGCGGTCAGCGCCGTCCCCGAGGTGCGCGCCCTCATCACCGAACTCCAGCGCGGGATCGCCGCCGCGGCGCCGCTCGGCATCGTCGTCGAGGGCCGTGACATCGGTACGACGGTCCTGCCGGACGCCGACGTCAAGATCTTCCTCACCGCGTCCCCGGAGGCCCGCGCGGCCCGCCGCAGCGGTGAGCTGACGGGCAAGGAGGCGACCGACGTCGCCGCCACCCGGGAAGCGCTGGTCAAACGGGACGCGGCCGACTCCGGCCGCAAGACGTCCCCGCTCGCCAAGGCCGCCGACGCGGTCGAGGTGGACACCACGGATCTCACGCTCCAGCAGGTCATCGAGTGCGTCGTGACCCTGGTGGAGGAGAAGCGGGCCGCGCGGTGAGCGCGGCGGTGGGCGCGCCGCCCTCGGAGAGGGGCGCGGCGGTCGGCAGAGGCATCGGCATCGGGCTGATGTACGGACTGTGGAAGCCCAGGGTGCTCGGCGCCTGGCGGGTCCCGGCGAGCGGCCCCGTGATCCTCGCGGTCAACCACGCGCACAACATCGACGGCCCGATGGTGATCGGCACCGCTCCCAGGCCGTCGCACTTCCTGGTCAAGAAGGAAGCGTTCATCGGCCCACTCGCCCCCTGCATGCGCTTCCTCGGGCAGATCGAGGTGGACCGCTCGGTCGCCGACCGTGCCGCGATCACCGGCGCGCTCGGGGTCCTCGCGGACGGCGGTGTCCTGGGGATCTTCCCCGAGGGCAGCAGGGGCGAGGGGGACTTCGCCTCGCTCCGCGCCGGGCTCGCCTATTTCGCCGTACGGTCGGGAGCGCCGATCGTGCCGGTCGCGGTGCTCGGCTCCACGGAGCGCCCCGGCCGGCTGATACGGGGGCTGCCCGCGCTGCGCAGCCGCGTGGACGTCGTCTACGGCGACGCCTTCGCGGCGGGCGACTCTGCCGGGCGGCGCACCCGCAAGGCCCTGGACGAGGCCACCGTACGGATCCAGGAGCGGCTGACCGCCCACCTGGAGCACGCCCGGCGCCTCACCGGACGCACCGGTCCCACCGGGCCGTAAGACAGCCAGCACGACTTCAGTAGTGCGCCGCGAGCCGTGGCGCACCGATCACGATGAACGAGGTACGGACTTCATGAACGACCACATCGACTCCGGCGACGAGCACGGAGAGCTTGGCGACGCCGAGTACACGGACTTCATGGAGCTTGCCGCTCAGGAGGGCTTCGAGGCCGAGGAGGTGGAGGGCGCGCTGGACGAGGCCGGTCACGGCCCGCTGCCCGTCCTCGCCGTCGTCGGCCGCCCGAACGTCGGCAAATCGACTCTCGTGAACCGGATCATCGGCCGCCGCGAGGCGGTCGTCGAGGACAAGCCGGGCGTCACCCGCGACCGGGTCACCTACGAGGCCGAGTGGGCCGGACGCCGCTTCAAGATCGTCGACACCGGCGGCTGGGAGCAGGACGTCCTGGGCATCGACGCCTCCGTGGCCGCCCAGGCCGAGTACGCGATCGAGGCCGCCGACGCGGTGGTCTTCGTCGTGGACTCCACGGTCGGCGCCACCGACACCGACGAGGCCGTGGTACGGCTGCTGCGCAAGGCGGGCAAGCCCGTCGTGCTCTGTGCCAACAAGGTCGACGGACAGAGCGGCGAGGCGGACGCCACCGCGCTCTGGTCGCTCGGCCTCGGCGAGCCCCACCCGGTCTCCTCGCTGCACGGCCGCGGCACCGGCGACATGCTCGACGCGGTGCTCGAAGCGCTGCCCGAGGCGCCGGCCCAGACCTTCGGCACCGGGCTCGGCGGCCCGCGCAGGATCGCCCTCATCGGCCGCCCGAACGTCGGCAAGTCGTCGCTGCTGAACAAGGTCGCGGGCCAGGACCGGGTCGTCGTCAACGAGGTCGCGGGCACCACCCGGGACCCGGTCGACGAGCTGATCGAGCTGGGCGGCACGGTCTGGAAGTTCATCGACACCGCGGGCATCCGCCGCCGGGTCCACCTCCAGGCGGGCGCGGACTACTACGCGTCGTTGCGCACCGCCGCCGCCGTCGAGAAGGCGGAGGTCGCGGTCATCCTGATCGACACGAGCGAGTCCATCAGCGTCCAGGACCAGCGCATCGTCACGATGGCCGTCGAGGCGGGCCGCGCCATCGTCGTCGCGTTCAACAAGTGGGACACCCTCGACGAGGAGCGCCGCTACTACCTGGAGCGGGAGATCGAGACGGAGCTGGCGCAGGTCGCCTGGGCGCCCCGGGTCAATGTCTCCGCCCACACGGGCCGGCACATGGAGAAGCTGGTCCCGGCGATCGAGACGGCGCTGGCGGGGTGGGAGACACGCGTGCCGACCGGCCGGCTCAACGCCTTCCTCGGCGAGCTGGTCGCCGCGCACCCGCACCCGATCCGGGGCGGCAAGCAGCCCCGCATCCTGTTCGGCACCCAGGCGGGCACGAAGCCGCCGCGCTTCGTGCTCTTCGCCTCCGGCTTCATCGAGGCCGGGTACCGGCGGTTCGTGGAGCGCCGGCTGCGCGAGGAGTTCGGCTTCGACGGCACCCCGATCCACATCTCCGTACGGGTGCGCGAGAAGCGCGGGCGCAAGAAGTAGCGGCAGGGCGCGGAGCGCCGAACGCGGTGGGGGCCGGGCCGGGTACGCCCGGGCGGGCCCCCCCCCCGACGGCCCGGAGGGCGGGCCCGCC
>NZ_JBHZEJ010000127.1:0-8614 GCF_042756365.1 Streptomyces sp. NPDC059092 | reverse complement strand
ATCATCTTTTCGATACCTCTTGACATCTTGTTGGTTGTTTGTTGTGGGTTGTGTTTTTTTTTTTATTATCGGTGGGGGGGGGCGGCCGGGGGGGCCCCCGCCCCACCCCCACCTCTTCGTGTCATCCCCCCCGGCCCCGTCCCCGCTTCCCGCTACGAGTCGCCGAAGCTCGCGAAGTACGTCGCCGCCATGTCGTCCTCCCCGTGCCCCTGGGCCTGCGCCCGGCGGAAGCGTTCCGCGCCCGCCGCCGCGAGGTCCAGGCGTACGCCTTCGGCCGCGCCCGCCGCGACGATCAGGTGGGCGTCCTTGGCGGCCGTGGTGACCGTGAAGCTCGGGGTGTAGTCGTCGTTCAGGATCGCCCGGGACTTGGCCTGAAGGTAGCCGCAGTCCAGCGGGCCGCCCGCCATGGCCTCCAGGAAGTGGTCCGGGTCCACGCCGAGTCCCCTGGCCAGGGAGAGCGCCTCGGCCGTGCCGTGGGTGAGGGCCAGGACCCAGCTGTTGCAGACGAGCTTGAGACGGGTGGCCGCCGCCGTGGTGCCGTCCTCGCCCAGCCAGACCGTACGGCTGCCCACCGCGTCCAGGACCGGTGCGAGCCGCGCCTGCGCCTCCCGCGGTCCCGCGGCCAGGATCAGCAGCTCGCCGCTCTCCGCGGGGGCCCGGGTGCCGAGGACCGGGGCGTCGACGAAGAGCAGCCCCCGCCCCGCCGCCAGTTCCGCCAGCGGGGTGACGGCCTCTACGCCCGCCGTCGTCGACTGGAGCCAGACGGCGCCGGGGCGCAGGCCCGGCGCGGCGGCCTCCATCGTCTCCAGCGCGGCCGGCCCGTCGTACAGCATGGTGAGAATGACGTCCGCGCCGCTCACCGCCTCGGCGGGGGTCCCGGCGACCTGGGCGCCGTCGGCGGCGAGGGGCTCGGCCTTGGCGGGGGTGCGGTTCCAGACGCGTACGTCGAGTCCGGCGCGGCAGAGGTTACGGGCCATCGCGGCGCCCATGATTCCGGTGCCGAGGACGGCTACTGCGAGGGTGTCAGCCATACGGCCACCGTAGGGCCGGGGCCTGTCCCCCGCACGGGCCGGGCCTCCGTACGGGCTCGCAGCGGCGGAACGGCCGCTCAGACCACCTGGTGCAGCCAGCGCACCGGGGCGCCCTCGCCCGCGTACCGGAACGGCTCCAGTTCGTCGTCCCACGGCTTGCCGAGCAGCTTGGCGATCTCCGCCGCCAACACGCTCTCGCCCTCCTGCGCGCGGGCCAGAGCGGCCCTGAGCCGGTCCTCGGGGACCAGGATGTCGCCGTGCATACCGGTGACCGCGTGGAAGATCCCCAGGTCGGGGGTGGCGCTGTAGCGCTCGCCCTCGGCCGTCGGGCAGGGTTCCGCGGTGACCTCGAAGCGGAGCATCTGCCAGCCGCGCAACGCGGAGGCGATCTTGGAGGCGGTGCCCGCCCGGCCCTTCCAGGAGACCTCGGCTCTCCAGGTGCCGGGGGAGGCCGGCTGCCTGATCCAGTCGAGCTGGACCCGCAGGCCCAGTACTCCGGCCACCGCCCATTCGACGTGGGGACACATCGCGCGCGGTGCGGAGTGAATGTACAGAACTCCACGTGTCGTCACCGGGACCTCCAGTGTGGGACGAGGTTCGCCTTTCCCAGCGGCCTCAGTAAACAGCATCGGGAGTGAAACCCCGCAAAAGGGACAGCTTGTGACGTGAGGTAATTTACCGGAGCCGAGCGATCAGGCGCCTCTGATTCGACGTGGGAAAAGCTATCGTGCGATGGGGTGCCCGCGGTGACGTACCGTCGGTCCCGAGGCCGATATCCGCGAAGCCTTCACTCGCCCGAACGGCCCGGGGCGGCCGGAACGCCGGGACGCCGGAAGCCCCGGACGACCCGGAAGACCCAGCAGACACCGGCGGACACCGGAAGAACCCGGCGGACAGCGGCATACACCGGAAAACACGGCCATGGACGCCGATCGGGAGGCTTGAATGCGAGGAGTGAGCCTGCGGACCCGTGGCGGGTCCGGGCGGGCCCGTGCCGTGTGCGCGGCCGTGACCGCCGCCGTCGTCGCCGGGACCGGGGCGCTCGCCGGGTGCACGTCCTCCGGCTCCGCCTCCTCCGGCTCCTCCACGGCGGCGGCCAGGCCCTCACCGCGCCCCACCCCGGTCTGGGACCGCAGCCCGGCCTCCGTCGCCGCCGTCGGGGACTCGATAACCCGTGGCTTCGACGCCTGCGGGGTGCTCGCCGAGTGCCCCGAGGTGTCCTGGGCGACCGGTACGGACCGGGGCGTACGGAGCCTCGCCTACCGGCTGCTCGGCGCTCCGTCGGCGGAGCTGCTGGCGGCGAAGACCTGGAACTTCGCGCAGACGGGCGCCCGGATGGCGGATCTGCCGGCCCAGATGGCGCGGGCGGCGCAGCACGGGCCGGAGCTGGTCACCGTCCTGGCGGGCGCCAACGACGCCTGCCGGAACTCGACGGAGCGGATGACTCCCGTCGACGCCTTCAAGTCCTCCTTCGAGGCGTCGCTGCGCCGGCTGCGCGCGAGCGCGCCCAAGGCGCAGGTGTACGTGTCGAGCGTGCCGGACCTCAAGCGGCTCTGGTCGACGGGGCGGGGCAATCCGCTGGGCCGTCAGGTGTGGAAGCTCGGCATCTGCGCGTCGATGCTCGGCGACTCCCAGGACGAGAGCGAGGCCGCCCAGGAGCGGCGGGATCTGGTGTACGACCGGGTCGTGGCGTACAACGGCGCGCTGCGGGACGTGTGCGCGAAGGACAAGCGCTGCCGGTACGACGGCGGTGAGGTCTTCGCCGTCCGGTTCAGCGGCAAGCAGCTCAGTCCCTGGGACTGGTTCCATCCCAGCAGGAACGGGCAGGGCAGGCTGGCGGAGATCGCGTACCGCAATGTCACGGCGGCCGAGCCACCCGCGTAGGGTGCTTGATCGTGACTGTCATGAACACCGAGCGCGTCGGCGCCACGCCCGAGGGTACGCCCGTCGACCGCTGGACCCTGGAGCGGGCCGGTACCCGGATACGCCTGCTGACGTACGGCGGCATCGTGCAGTCGGTGGAGGTTCCGGACCGCGACGGCACCGTCGCCGACATCGTCCTCGGCTTCCCCGAACTGACCGATTACGTGGAGCACCGGGGGCCGTACTACGGGGCCCTCGTCGGCCGTTACGCGAACCGCGTCGCGGGCTCCGCCTTCACCCTGGACGGGGTGGCGCACCGGGTGACGCCCAACGAGGGGCCGAACTGCCTGCACGGCGGCGCCGACGGCTTCGACCGGCGGGTCTGGGACGCGGAACCGATCGGCGCGGACGGGCAGGTGGCGGACGGGGACGCCGCCGGTGCGACCGGGGTGCGGCTGTCGCGGGTCAGCCCGGACGGCGAGGAGGGCTTCCCCGGCCGCCTCGACGTCTCGGTGTCGTACACGCTGGACGAGGACGGGTCGCTGCGGATCGCCTACCGCGCGGTGACGGACGCCCCGACGCACGTGTCGCTGACCAATCACACGTACTGGAACCTGGGCGGCGCGGGCAGCGCTCCCGTGACGGCCGGGCACGAGCTGCGGATCGCGGCCGGCCGGATCACCCCGGTGGACGGCTCCCTCCTGCCGACCGGGGAGCTGGCGCCGGTCGACGCCACGCGCTTCGACTTCCGGACGTCCCGTCCGGTGACCTCCGGTTACGACCACAACTTCGTGCTGGACGGCGGGCAGGGGGACGGCGCTCCGGAGGACGCCCTCGCCGCCGAGCTGTACGACCCGGCGTCCGGCCGGGTGCTCACGATCACCACCACCGAGCCGGGGATCCAGCTGTACACCGGTGACCACTTCGACGGGAAGCCGTTCGGCCCCGGCGCCGGGATCGCGCTGGAGACGCAGCACTTCCCGGACTCGCCGAACCGGCCTGCCTTCCCGAGCACGGTGCTGCGCCCCGGCGAGGTGTACGCGTCGACCACGGTCTGCCGGTTCGCCACACGCTGACGCGCGGCGCACGGGGTGCGGCCCCGGGGTGGTGTCAGGTTCCGCCCCGGGGCCGCACGTCTTCTTCCCGCGCGGTCACGTCCGGTGCGTGGCCTCCACCAGGGTGCTCAGCCGGCGGTCGGTGACGGAGCGGGCCGCCTGGATCTCGTACGTACCGGCGATGTGCGACCAGGAGTCCGACGCCTCGTCCCAGACCTCGAACGCCCGTCGGCGCAGCGGGATCGTCACCTCGACGCTCTCGCCGGGCGCCGCCTCGACGGAGGCGAAGCCGGCCAGCCAGCGCGCCGGGCGCTCCACACGCTCCGCGTCCGCGCCAGCCACGGGCGCGAGATAGACCTGGACGACCTCGCGGCCCGCGCGCCGGCCGGTGTTGCGCACCCGTACCCGGGCCTCCGCCGGGGTGGCGGCGATCGTCTCGTACTCCCAGTCGGTGTAGCCGAGGCCGTGGCCGAAGGGGTACGCGGGCGTCGCGCCCGCCCTTTCCCAGGCCCGGTAGCCGATGAACACACCCTCGGTGTAGGGGAGTTCACCGTTCGCCGGGGTGGTCTTCGAGACCGGCGCGTCCGCGAGGACGGCGGGCCAGGTGGTGGGCAGCCGGCCGCCCGGCTCGGCCGCGCCGAGCAGGACGTCGGCGAGCGCCCCGCCGCCCTCCTGGCCGGGGAACCAGCTCAGCAGCACCGCGGCCACGTCCGCGCGCCACGGCAGCTCCACCGGGGAGCCGGTGTTGACGACCACGACCGTGTGCGGGTTGACGGCGGCGACCGCGCGGACGAGGTCGTCCTGGCGGCCGGGGAGCTTCAGGTTCTCGCGGTCGAAGCCCTCGGACTCGACGCTCTCCGTCGTGGCGACCACGACCACGGCGGTGGCGGCGGTACGGGCGGCCTCGACTGCCTCCGCGATCAGCTCGTCGGGGTCGTGGCGCGGGCCGAGGTGGAGCAGGGAGAGCGCGATGCCGCTGATCGGGGCGTCCGGGATCTTGAAGACGGTGTGGTGGAGGGAGACCTCCACCCGTTCCCCCTCGGTGAGGGTGGTACGGGCGCGCTCCACAGGCGCCCCGAAGAACTCCTCGAACGGGTCGGCGCCGGGGCCGGGTTCCTGGAAGCCGTCGAAGAGGACGGCGCCGCCGACGGTGAGCCGGAACCCGCCGAGACCGCGGGTGCCGAAGGTGTGCTCGCCGCTCTCCCGGGGGGTGAAGGTGCCCGTCACCTCGACGGAGTGGAGCGCGTCGTAGGTGACCCCGTCGGGCAGGTCGCTGCCGGCCCACTGGAGCCGGCCGCCGGGGACGGAGGCGGTGCCCAGGGTGCGCCCCTCGGCGTCCCCGCAGACGGCCGTCAGCTCGAACCCCTGGCCGGCGTCGGCGAGTTCGTCGCTGGGGTCGGCGCCGATCGAGTACGTCAGACGCCCCGGCGGGAGCGCGGCGGTGAGGCCGTCCAGCGGGGAGACGACATGGTCGGGGAAGACGGTCGCCGAACCGCCGCCGAGGACCCGGGCGTCGCGGGCGGCGGCGCCGCTGAGGGCGATCGTGCCGTCCGCCGCGTCCAGCGGCAGCGCGGGGCGGCCTTCCCGCTCCTCGTTCCGTACGAGGACGAAGGAGCGGCGGGCGATCTCGCGGGCCAGCGCCTCGCCGTCGATCGGCGCGGGCGGCTCGGTGACGGCGGCGGGCGCCCCGTCGAGGGCGCCGACCCGGGCGGCGAGCAGCAGGACCCGGCGTACGGCGTCGTCGACGGCGGACTCGGCCACCTCCCCGGCCCGTACGGCGGCGGCCAGCGCCTCGCCGTAGACCGTGCGCGGCCCCGGCATCGCGACGTCGAGACCGCCGAGGAGCGCGCCGACGGTGGAGCGCGCGGCGAGCCAGTCGGAGACGATGTAGCCGTCGAAGCCCCATTCGCCCCGCAGCACATCGTGCTGGAGGTAGCGGTGCTCGGTCATCGTGGAGCCGTTGACCTGGTTGTACGCGGCCATGATGCCCCACGGGTGGGCGTTCGCGACGATCGCCTCGAAGGGCGCGAGGTACAGCTCGCGCAGCGGGCGCGGGGCGACGAGGTTGTCGACGGTGAAGCGGTCGGTCTCGGCGTCGTTGGCGACGAAGTGCTTGACCGTCGTACCGACCCCGCCGTCCTGGACGCCGAGCACATAGCCGGTGCCGATCTCGCCGGTGAGGTACGGGTCCTCGCTGTACGCCTCGAAGTGCCGGCCGCCGAGCGGCGAGCGGTGCAGGTTGACGGTCGGCGCGAGCAGGACGTGCACGCCCTTGCGGCGGGCCTCCTGGGCGAGCAGCCGGCCCGCCGCGCGGGCCAGCTCCGGGTCCCAGGAGGCGGCGAGCGCGGTCGGGGACGGCAGCGCCACGGACGGGTCGTCGGCGGTCCAGCGGACTCCGCGCACCCCGATGGGCCCGTCGGACATGACGAGCGACGCGAGCCCGATCTCCGGCAGCTCGGGCAGGGACCACATGTCCTGGCCGGCCAGCAGCCGCGCCTTGGCGTCGAGATCGAGCTTGCCGAGGGCCGCCGCGACGGCGGCGTCACGTGCCTGATCGGCCCGGGGGGTGGATGCGTCGGCCACGGCCGTACCTCCTGGTCAGCTTTGCTCCGTACCGGCGGTCGAAAGGAATGGTTACATGGGGACGCCCAAATCTGTAGACCGGTAAGTTTGGTTATTGGTCCGTTACTTTTGGGTAGGGCGCGGGGACGGCGAGGGAGCGGGCGATGGCGAGGGCCAGGAGCGAGGAGCGGCGCGCGGACATCCTCCGCGCCGCCCTCGAAGTGATCGCGGAGCGCGGCTACCGCGGCGCCACCCTGGGCGCGGTGGCCGAGCGCGCCGGCCTGACCCAGCAGGGGCTGCTGCACTACTTCCCCTCCAAGGAGGCGCTGCTCGTCGCCGTCCTGGAGGAGCGCGACCAGTGGGACACGGGCGGGCGCAGCGACGGCCGGCGCGGGTGGCGGCTCGACCTGCTGGGCTCGCTGGTGGAGTACAACGCGATGCGCCCAGGGATCGTGCAGACCTTCTCGGCACTGCTCGGCGAGAGCGTGACGGAGTCCCATCCGGCGCGGGAGTTCTTCACCCGCCGCTACGCGCAGGTGCGGGGCGAGATGGCCGAGGTGCTGCGCGCCGAGTTCGGCGACCGGCTGCCCGGCGGGCTGACACCGGAACAGGCGGCGCCGCTGCTGACGGCGGTGCTGGACGGGCTCCAGTACCAGTGGCTGCTGGACCCGGACGCGGTGGACATGGCGGCGGCGTTCCGCGACTTCCTGACCCTGCTGCGGGCGGGGGACGCGGGGGCGACAGGGGACGCGGAGCCGCCGGGGCGCCCGCGAGGTTGATTCGTCCTGCCGTGGTCCCGCGGACGGCGTACTCGATGCGCAGGCACTCCATCCGCACCGGTGTCAGGGGCAGGGTGGAGAACATGCCCTGTAATGAAACGATCTCCGGACAGCTCGCAACGATCCGGCGGACGCGCCGTGGGAGTGGCTGGAGGTGCCGCTGCCTCCGATGCCGACGACGGGCCGGTCTCCGAGGGGCCGGCGGCAGGTCTTCGACCGGTCGGACCGGTCCCCACGTCGTCCGACCTGTTCAGAGGCCTTGCTGTGCACCCGTGATAAAACGAGTGCGGCGCCCTTCCGCATTCAGCTACGTACCGGGCTCCGCGCCTGCGGGTCGCCTCGTACGCCCGTGCCGGTGTGGAGGCCGCGATGCTGCACAACACCAACTCCCCTGGGGACCAGCCCGGTGCGGGCATTCTCGACCGCGCGATGCTCATCCTGCGCTACATGGCGACGGCCCACGAGGCGACCGCTGCCGAGCTCGCGGCAGCGGCGTCGACCAGCAGGAGTACGGCCTACCGGCTCGCGCATCGCCTGGAGAGCTGGGGCATGCTGCAACCGCATCGCGAACCCGGACGCTGGGTCGTCGGCCCCGAGGCGCTGAGGCTGGGCCTGTCGGTTCTGCAACGGTCGCAGGTGGCGCACGTGGCGCCCGAGCCCCTGCATCATCTTGCGGATCTGACACGGGAGACCACCGGGCTGGCCGTCCGGCTCGATCGGACCATGGTGTTCGTCCACCGCCGGCCCGGTCCACGGCCCAGTCCGGTCAGCGCACGCGTCGGAGCGGTACGCCCACTGCACTGCACGGCCGTGGGAAAGGCGTGGCTGGCAGCGCTGCCCGAGGGAGAACTGGACGGGATACTACGGAGCCTTCCTCTGGTGAAACACACTCCGGCCACGTTGACCAGCCGTTCCGTCCTTGAACGGGATCTTCTGCTCGCGCGGCGTCGCGGATGGTCTCTGGACAGCGGCGAGGTGAACACCGCCACCGCCGCATGCGGGGCAGCGGTTCTCGATGCCCAGGGGGTCCCGATCGCCGCCATCAGCGCCTCCGGTCCGATCGGCCGGGTCGCCCGCCGGGCCGCCGACATAGGTCCGGTCGTCGCAAGCACCGCAGCACTCATCTCCCGCAGACTCGGCTACGAACCGGCCTGACGCTCCGGAGACCAGTCGCCCGGGGTATGAAGGAGCGCGGCGCGCTCAAGAACCGTTCCCCTCCCCTGCCTTCCAGGGCGTGTCCGTAATGTCAGTCGGGGAGCCATAGTCGCAGGCAGGCGATGGTGACCAGGGCTTTGTAGTGGCGGGCTCGTTTGTCGTAGCGAGT
>NZ_JBHZEJ010000126.1:0-8674 GCF_042756365.1 Streptomyces sp. NPDC059092 | reverse complement strand
GGGGCGGGGGGGGGGCGGGGGCCCCCCCCCCCGGCCCCCGCGCCGTTCCCGGCCGCAGGTCCTGGCCGCCATTGACGCGGCCAGGACCTGCGGCTTAACTTCCGGCAACGGATTATTGATTCCGCAGGGCGGAAAACGGAAGGGTGCGGGAATGATGGGGCAGGGAACGGAGCAGGGAACGGTGCGGCACGAAAAGATCGCCACGAGCCTCCCGGCGGCGGTCACCGAGGCCGTCGGCGTCTCCCTCGCGGGCGTCGACGCCGAACTGGCCCGCCGCTACCCGGGCGACCCCGGCACCCGCCAGCCCGTCCACACCGTCTACGTGCCCGCCGACACCTTCACCGCCGGGACCGTACGCTCCTGGGGCGACCAGGCGCTCGCCGCACTCGACGAACACGCCCCCGACGCCGCCTCGCTGGCCCGCGTCCTCGGCCTCTCCGGCGAGCTGGCCGGGCCCGTGTACGAGCGCGTACGGGACAAGCTGGTCCGCGAGCCCGTCGAGGACCTGCGGATCGACTTCGAGGACGGTTACGGACCCCGCCCGGACGACGAGGAGGACGAGGCCGCCGCCCGCGCCGCCCGGCTCGTCCACGAGGCGTACGCCACCGGCACGGCGCCCCCGTACACGGGCATCCGCGTGAAGTGCCTGGAGGCGGCCGTACGCGAGCGTTCCATCCGGACCCTCGACATCTTCCTCAGCGGCCTCATGGCGGCGGGCGGCCTCCCGGACGGGCTGGTCCTGACGCTGCCCAAGGTGACGTACGCCGAACAGGTCGCCGCGATGGCCCGGCTGGCCGGGGAGTTCGAGACGGCGCACGGGCTGAGGCCCGGCCGGATCGGCTTCGAGATCCAGATCGAGACCAGCCAGGCCATCCTGGCCGCCGACGGCACCGCCACCGTCGCCCGGATGATCGACGCGGCGGGCGGCCGGGCCACCGGGCTGCACTACGGCACCTTCGACTACAGCGCCTGCGTCGGCGTCAGCGCCGCCCACCAGGCGAGCGACCATCCCGCCGCCGACCACGCCAAGGCGGTCATGCAGGTGGCCGCCGCCGGTACCGGTGTCCGGGTCAGCGACGGCTCCACCAACGTCCTCCCGGTCGGCCCGACCGCCCAGGTGCACGAGGCGTGGAAGCTGCACCACGGCCTCGCACGGCGGGCCCTCGCCCGCGCCTACTACCAGGGCTGGGACATGCACCCGGGCCACCTCCCGACCCGCTACGCCGCCGTGTACGCCTTCTACCGCGAGGGTCTGGAGCCCGCCGCCGCCCGGCTGGCCGCCTATGTCGCCAAGGCGGGCGGCGCCGTCATGGACGAGCCGGCCACCGCAAAGGCGCTCAGCGGCCACCTGCTGCGCGGACTCGACTGCGGCGCCCTCGACCACGACGAGGTCGTCCGGCTCACCGGCCTGACCCGTGCCGACCTGGAGGGCTTCACGCTTCCGCGGGACAGGGCCTGACCCCGTGCCGGGTCAGCCGTCCGCCGGCGGCGGGATCTCCCCGGAACCCCGCGCGATCAGCCGCGTCGCCAGCACCACCTGGGACGGCGCGTCGGCGGCGCCGTCCAGCCGGTGGAAGAGCCGCTCCGCCGCCGTACGGCCCAGGGTCGCCGCGTCCTGCGCGACGACCGTGAGCCCCGGGGCGAGCAGGTCGGCCAGTTCGATGTCGTCGAAGCCGACGAGCGCGACGGGCCGGTGATGGGCCGACAGGACCCGTACCACCGTCACCGTGACGCGGTTGTTGCCGCTGAAGATCGCCGTGACCGGCTCGGGGGCGCCGAGCATCGAGACGACCGCCTCCTCGACCCGGCGCGGCACCGTCGTACCGAGCGAGACCCAGCCGTCGTCGATCGCCAGCCCGGCGTCCGCCATCGCCGTGCGGTAGCCGCGCAGCCGCTCGCCCGCCGTGTGGATCCCGGGCTGGTCGCCGATGAAGCCGATCCGGCGGTGGCCGTGCGCGATGAGATGCGCGGTGCCCGAGCGGGCGCCGCCGAAGCTGTCGGAGAGCACCGCGTCCGCGTCGATCCGACCGGCCGGCCGGTCCACGAAGACGGTCGCCACCCCGGCCTTTATCTCCGGCTCCAGATAGCGGTGGTCGTTCCCGGCGGGGATCACGATCAGCCCGTCCACCCGGCGCGCGCAGAGCGCCAGCACCAACTCCTGCTCGCGGTTCGGGTCCTCGGCGCTGGAGCCGTTGATGAGCAGCGCGCCGTGGGCGCGGGCCACTTCCTCGACGGCGCGGTTCAGGGGACCGTAGAACGGGTCCGCCAGATCCTCCAGGACCAGTCCGATACTCGCCGTACGGCCCTTGCGCAGCACCCGCGCCGAATCGTTGCGGCGGAACCCCAGCGCGTCGATGGCCTCCTGCACCCGCCGCTCGGTGTCCGCCGTGACCCCCGGTTCGCTGTTGACCACGCGGGAGACCGTCTTGAGCCCGACCCCGGCCCGCGCGGCCACGTCCTTCATCGTGGGCCGGTTGCCGTAGCGGGGTTCTGGGCGGCGGGCGGTATCGGCCACAGTGCGCTGTCCTGTCGTCGTACGGTCGGCGGGTCGCCCCGGATCGCCGGCCTGCGCCGGCCCGGGCCGTGCGGACGAGCATAGGCCCTGGACAACGTTGTCAGGGGAATGGAGACTGTTCGTCGAAGCCGCGCACCCGTATTCGCACCGCACCGTCCCCACCGGGGGCGCCTCATCTCCAGGAGATTCCACACCGATGCATACCGACTCCGTCGCCGCACTCGACATCGGCGGCACCAAGATCGCCGGGGCGTTGGTGGACGGCAGCGGCAGAATCCTCGTACGGGCCCAGCGCCCGACCCCGGCGCGCGAGGACGGCGAGACGGTGATGCGCGCCGTCGAGGAGGTCCTGGCCGAGGTGGCCGCCTCGCCGCTCTGGGCGACGGCCACGGCGGTGGGCATCGGCAGCGCCGGTCCCGTGGACGCCTCCGCCGGTACGGTCAGCCCCGTCAACGTCGCGGGCTGGCGCGGATTCCCGCTGGTCGAGCGGGTACGGGCGGCCACCGGCGGACTGCCGGTGAAGCTGGTCGGGGACGGCGTCGCGATGACCGCGGCGGAACACTGGCAGGGCGCCGCCCGCGGTTACGACGACGCGCTGTGCATGGTGGTCTCCACCGGTGTCGGCGGCGGGCTGGTGCTGGGCGGGAAGCTCCACCCGGGCCCCACCGGCAACGCGGGGCACATCGGCCACATCAGTGTGGATCTGGACGGCGACCTCTGCCCGTGCGGAGCGCGCGGCTGCGTGGAGCGGATCGCCAGCGGCCCCAACATCGCCCGCAGGGCGCTGGAGGGCGGCTGGCTGCCGGGTCCCGACGGCGACAGCTCGGCCGCGGCCGTGGCCGCCGCCGCACGGGCCGGCCACCCGGTCGCCATCGCCTCCTTCGAACGGGCCGCCCGGGCGCTGGCCGCCGGCATCGCCGCGACCGCCGCGCTCACCGAGATCCGGATCGCGGTCATCGGCGGCGGTGTCGCGGGCGCGGGCGAGGTCCTGTTCGCACCGCTGCGCCGCTCACTGCGGGAGTACGCGACGCTGTCGTTCGTCCGGCGGCTGACGGTGGCCCCGGCGCTGACCGGGACGGACGCCGGTTTGGTGGGCGCGGCGGCGGCAGCCCTGCTCGGGCAACGGGACGGCACGGCGGCGCCGGTGGGCGGCTGACCGCGCCGGGGACCTGGACTGCCGGGCGGGGCCCGCGGCCCTGCCCCGGGCCTGGCGCCGCCGGTCAGCGGGTGGTCTGGCAGGCCAGGCGCTGGCTGCCCCGGAACCGTACGCACAACTCCGTACCGCTGCCGGTGTCCCCGGCCGGCCAGGTGTGCGTCAGCGCCTTGCCCGACCGGGTGGCCGTCGCCGTGTCCACGAGCCGCCCGTCGCGCAGCAACGACACCGCGTGCGAGGCGAGACCGTCCGGCGGGTTGGTCCAGATCCCGGTGACGGAGTTCCTGGCGCCGCGCCCCTCCAGCCGGATGCAGACCTGCGGCCCCGAGAAGTGATGGGTGCAGGCGCTGCTGTCCGCCGCCGCGGGGGTGGCGGACAGCGGGACGGCGATCGCCGCCAGGGCCAGCGTCAGGGCGAGGGTCAGGCCGTGGGCCGGTACGGCCGGTGTTCTGGGCATCTCGGGCTCTCCACGTCGTACGGTTCGCGGTGCCGGCGGCTCCGGCGGTCTCAGGAGGCGGGGTCGGCCGTCTGCTGCTGCGGTACGACGACCAGGAAGACGTCGGAGTCGAGGTCCATCACGACCTCGGCAGGCGTCCCCTCGTCACGCCGTGCCCGCGCGAACTCCTCCGCCGGCCAGCTCCCGCGCGGCCCGCCCGCGGGAAATTTCTCCAGCACCGTGCGGCGCATCCCGTACCCCCCTTGTGACATCGAGCGTTCCAACGACGCGCCGGGCGTTTGTGTTACGGCCCGGCCGGCACATCGCACGGACACCGGCACCGGTACCCGCGCTGCCCCCCGCCGACCGGGCGCCGGTGTCGATCGGGACACGGCTCGGTCACAGCCGGTCGGTCGGAGCGGCGCTCTGATCCCGCACGGGGTTTCCGTGGCAGGGTGTTGCGGGCAGTCCACTGGGGGCCTTCGCGACACGCCCAGGCCTTACGGAAGAGGGGGAACCGTGATCGTCTGGATCAACGGTGCGTTCGGAGCGGGCAAGACCAGTACCGCACGCGAACTGATCGACCTGATCCCGAACTGCACGCTCTACGACCCCGAGCTGATCGGCGGGGAACTGGAGCGGCTGCTGCCGCAGAAGAAGCTCGCGGAGGTGAGTGACTTCCAGGACCTGCCGATCTGGCGGCGGCTGGTGGTCGACACGGCGGCGGCTCTCCTGGCCGAGGTGGGCGGGGCGCTCGTCGTCCCCATGACCCTGCTGCGCCAGGAGTACCGGGACGAGATCTTCGGCGGCCTCGCCGCGCGCCGCGTTCCCGTACGGCACGTGCTGCTGTCAACGGATGAAACGATACTGCGCAGGCGTATCGCGGCGCGTGAGGACTTCGCCGACGACCCCGAGGCGAACGAACGCGCCCGCCGCCGGGCCTACGAGCACATCGAGCCCTACCGGGCGGCGCTGGGCTGGCTGACCGGGGACGCCCACGTCATCGACAACACCGTGCTCACGGCGCGGGAGACGGCCGAGTCGCTGGCCGAGGCGGTACGGGACGGTGCCGCGGGGGTCTGCGAGATCGTCCAGACACCCGAACCGACCGCGGAGACCGTCGCGGCCGGGGTGCTCCTCTTCGACGAGCAGGACCGGGTGCTGCTCGTCGACCCCACGTACAAGCCGGGCTGGGAGTTCCCCGGCGGCGTGGTCGAGCGCGGCGAGGCGCCCGCCCGCGCCGGGATACGGGAGGTCGCCGAGGAGATAGGCATCGAACTCACCGAGGTGCCCAAGCTGTTGGTGGTCGACTGGGAGCCGCCGCGCCCCCCGGGGTACGGAGGGCTGCGGCTCCTCTTCGACGGCGGCAGGCTGGCCGCGGAGGAGGCGGCGCGGCTGCTGCTGCCGGGACCGGAGCTACGGGGCTGGCGCTTCGTCGACGAGGAGGAGGCGGCGCGGCTGCTGCCGCCCGTCCGCCGCGCACGGCTGCGGTGGGCGCTGCGCGCGCGGGAACGCGGGACGGTGCTCAACCTGGAGGACGGAGCCCCGGTCGGCTGACCACCCCGTCGCCCCACGCCCCGCCGCGGCCCTCCGCGTCGCGGCGCGGCCCTCCCGGGACCGCTCAGACGCCCCGGGAGGCCGCGTAGTTGACCAGGAAGTGTGCCTCGGCCACGGAGAGGCGCTCCAGCTCCTCGGGGGAGACGCTCTCGTTCACCGCGTGGATCTGGGCCTCCGGCTCGCTCAGCCCGATCAGCAGGATCTCCGCCTCCGGGTAGAGCGCGGCCAGCGTGTTGCAGAGCGGGATGGACCCGCCCTGGCCCGCGACCTGCATGTCCTGACCCGGGTACGCGACCCGCATGGCGTCGGCCATCGCCGCGTACGCCGGGCTGGAGGTGTCCGCGCGGAACGCCTGCCCCTGACCGATCTGTTCCACCGAGACCCGCGCACCCCACGGGGTACGGGCCTCCAGATGCGCCGCCAGCAGCTCGGTGGCCGCCGCGGCGTCCTGCCCCGGCGGTACGCGCAGGCTGACCGTGGCCCGCGCGTGCGCCTGGACGGACGGCGTGGCGCCGACGACCGGCGGGCAGTCGATGCCGAGGACGGTCACGGCGGGCCGCGCCCAGATCCGGTCGGCGACCGAGCCGTGGCCGATCAGCCCGACGCCGTCGAGCACCTTCGCGTCCTTGCGGAAGTCCGCCTCCGCGTACTCCAGCCCCTCCCAGACCGCGTCGTCGGCCAGCCCGTCCACCGTGGTGGAACCGTCCTCGGCGCGCAGCGAGTCCAGGACCCGGACGAGAGCGGCGAGCGCGTCCGGCGCCGCGCCGCCGAACTGGCCCGAGTGCAGGTTGCCTTCGAGCGTGTCGATCCGTACCCGCAGCAGCGTCATTCCGCGCAGCGTGGCCGTGACCGTGGGCAGGCCGACCCGGAAGTTCCCGGCGTCGCCGATGACGACGGCGTCGGCGGCCAGCAGTTCGGGGTGCGCCTCGGCGTACCGCTCCAGACCGCCGGTACCCTGCTCCTCCGAACCCTCCACGATCACCTTGACGTTCACCGGCACGCCGCCGTTCGCCTTCAGCGCGCGCAGGGCGAGCAGATGCATCAGCACACCGCCCTTGCAGTCGGCGGCGCCGCGCCCGTACCAGCGTCCCGCGCGCTCGGTCAGCTCGAACGGCGGGGTCAGCCAGGCGTCCTCGTCCCCCAGCGGCTGGACGTCGTAGTGCGCGTAGAGCAGCACCGTCGGCGCGTCCTCGGGGCCGGGGAGCAGACCGTACACGGACTGGGTACCGTCGGGGGTTTCGAGGACCGCGACGTCCTTGAACCCCTCGCCGCGCAGCGCCCCGGCCACCCATTCCGCGGCGCCCTCGCACTCGCTCCTCGGATAGACCGCGGGGTCCGCCACCGAGCGGAAGGCCACCAGCTCCGCGAGCTCCGTACGGGCACGGGGCATGAGGGACGCCACGGTCCCGGCAATCGGATTCGCGGTCATGGGCACGCTCCAGGTGGGTACATCGTTGTATCGGACGGATGTATGTCGGGCTGTGTCGGCGATGTCGAAGGGGCTTGTCGATCCTCCCACAACGGGGCGGACGTGCCAGCGCCGTAGGATGCCGTTCGACAGCAGGGGCCACCGGTCGGATCAGGAGCAGAAGCACATCGTGAGCAGCGAGAACGCAGACGCAGGAAGCGTGCACGACGAGCCGGTGTGGGATGTCGTCGTGGTCGGCGCAGGACCGGCTGGAGCCTCCGCGGCGTACGCGGCGGCGGTCGCAGGCCGTCGGGTGCTGCTGCTGGAGAAGGCCGAGTTGCCGCGCTACAAGACCTGCGGGGGCGGGATCATCGGGCCCTCGCGCGACTCGCTGCCGCCGGGCTTCGAGCTGCCGTTCAAGGAACGCGTGCACGCGGTGACGTTCTCCCTGAACGGGAAGATGACCCGCACCCGCCGCTCCAAGCGCATGCTCTTCGGGCTCATCAACCGCCCGGAGTTCGACGCGGGGCTGGTGGAGCACGCCCAGAAGGCCGGGGCGATCCTGCGCACCGGCGTGACCGTCTCGCGCGTCGAACAGCACGGCCCGGCCGTGCCCGACCGCCGTACGGTCGCGGTCGTCCTGGCGGACGGCGAGACGGTGCTGGCGCGGTCCGTGGTCGGCGCGGACGGCAGCGCCAGCCGCATAGGCGCCCATGTCGGTGTGAAGATGGACCAGGTGGACCTGGGCCTGGAGGCGGAGATCCCGGTGCCGCCCACGGTCGCGGAGGACTGGGCGGGACGGGTGCTCATCGACTGGGGCCCGCTGCCCGGGAGTTACGGCTGGGTCTTCCCCAAGGGCGACACGCTCACCGTCGGGGTGATCTCGGCGCGCGGCGAGGGTTCCGCCACCAAGCGGTATCTGGAGGACTTCATCGCCCGGCTGGGGCTCGCCGGTTTCGAACCGTCGGTCTCCTCCGGCCATCTCACCCGCTGCCGCAGCGAGGACTCGCCGCTGTCCCGGGGCCGGGTGCTGGTCTGCGGCGACGCGGCGGGGCTGCTGGAGCCGTGGACGAGGGAGGGCATCTCCTTCGCGCTGCGGTCCGGGCGGCTCGCGGGGGAGTGGGCGGTACGGATCTCCGAGGCGCACGACGCCGTGGACGCCCGCCGCCAGGCGCTGAACTACGCCTTCGCCATCAAGGCGGGCCTCGGGGTGGAGATGGGGGTCGGGCGGCGGATGCTGGGAATCTTCGAGCGCAGGCCGGGTGTGCTGCACGCGGCGATCACGGGCCTGCGGCCGGCGTGGAACGCGTTCGCCGACATCACCCGCGGCTCGACGACCCTGGCGGGCATCGTACGGACGCGTCCGCTGGCCCGGCGCGCGCTTGACGTCCTGGACCGCCGCCGGGCGACCGACCAGCCGGAGCCGGCCGCGCGCGAGGAGGCGGCTCCGGCGGAGGGCGACCCGAGGGGTGTGCCGGAGACCGGCGCGCGGGAGTGAGCGGGCGTACGGGGTGACCTGCGCGTCGGGTGACGGGCGTACGGGGGCGACGGGCGTACGGGAGTGACCCGCGCGCGGGGCCGGGCGCCGCGCGGAGACGTATCGCG